>JBJKRK010000299.1:0-6312 GCA_046704705.1 Candidatus Limnocylindrales bacterium
CGCTCGTCCTCTCGCTCGGTGTGCTCGAGCTGGGCCTCTCGGCCGCCGAGGCGCTCGCGGCCGTCACGATCAACGCGGCGCAGGCACTCGGCCTCGCGGCGACGCACGGGTCGCTCGAGCCGGGCAAACAGGCCGACCTGGTCGTGTGGGGTGTGCCCACCATCGAGCAGCTCCCCTACTGGCTGGGAGCCGACCTCGTCCAGGCGGTCGTCAAGCGGGGCTGCGTGGTCGTCGGCGCCTGAGCCAGAGGGGGCCGGATCGTCGGCGCCTCGCGCGTACCGGCCGCTCCGTGGCCTTCCGTGCGCGTCAGCCGCGCCCGCGGGTCTCCAGCAGCACCACGGTCGTCTCCGCTGGCACCGACGACGCCGTGACGGACAGCTTCGACTGGGGAACCAGGTCCTTCGCCCCCATCTCGTGGAGGAACCGCCCCATCGCGGCTGTGGACTCCTCCTCGTTGCCACCCACGGCAAGGGGCACCACCAGGCCGGCGTCGAGCTGCGCGGCGACTTCGGCCGCCCGGGCAGCCGTCAGGTGCCCGCCGATCGGCACGCAGACGACCTGTGCCTCGCCGATCTCACCGAGTTGATCCTCGGTGAGCAGGTGGCCCAGGTCGCCGAGATGCGCCACGCGGATGCCATCGAGCTCGTAGACGAAGATGACGTTCAGCCCGCGCTCGGCGCCCTTGGCCTCGTCGCGTGCGCTGCGCACTCCCGTGATCAGGATGCCGCGGATCTCGTACTCACCGGGGCCGGTCAGGCGGAACGCGTGCTCGAGGCTGGCGGGCACGGAGACGTCCGAAGCCATCCCTTCGGAGCTCTCGGCGCCGCGAGCGGCCGGCTGCGTGTCGGCTTCCAGATGGCTGAACGTGACGATGTCGGCGTTGAAGCCGCGGCCGGTCGGTCCCAGGATCGAGCGGAACGCGTCCGCCGCCACGACACCCTCTTTGCCCCGCAGGCGCACGCAGCCCTGCCCGTACCAGGTGAGCTCCACGGGGTGGAATTCTCCCATAGAAAGGAGGAACGAGGGACGCCTGCCCAATCGGCGTCCCTCGTTCGGAGGGAGGGAGGATGGAACTGGAAGGGAGGCTTCGCGGTTCCGACGTCCATCAAGATAGTGCGGGTGAGTGAAGCGACAAGCTTCGAGATGGTGAAGAAACCGAAACCTACCTATCGGTTCCACGCCAGCCGCCGCGCGGGCACAATTGCGACGTGCCCGCGGGTGCGAGCATGCCGGAAAGTGCCGGGCGGAGCGTGGGCGAAAGCGGTGCCGGGCAGAGCGTGGGGGCTTCTGGCCACGGCCCGCCGTCCGTGAGAGGGAGGAGCGATGACGTTGGACCGCCGCGATCGCCTGCTCATCGGCGGTGCCGTCGCGGCGCTGGCCCTCCTGCTGGTGGCCCTGATCGCGCTGCTGACGGTCCGCGCCCTCCATCTCTCCGGCCAGGCGTCGCTTGCCAGTCCGACCCGGTCGCCCGCCGCCGTGGCGGCGGAACCCTCGGCAGCGCCCTCGGCCGGCCGGTCATCGGCCTCAGTGGCGCCTTCCGGTGGTCAGTCGCCGTCCGGGGCTCCGTCGGGCGCGACGACCGCACCGTCGGCAAGCGAATCGCTGTCCGCGCAGATCGCCGCGATCGAAGCCCAGGTGCCCCCGCTGCGACAGCTGCAGCCGAAGGCGGTCGTGCCCAACCAGATCGTCGATCAGGCGACCGCGGCCGCAGTGCTCCAGCGCGAATACGATGCCGCCAACCCGGCCGCCGCGGTGCAGGCGATCCAGGACCTCTGGGAGCATCTCGGTCTCCTGCCGCCGGGAACGGATCTGCGAGCGCTCGAGCTGCAGGCGCAGCAGTCTCAGGTGATCGGGTTCTACGACGAGAAGGCCCGCACGATGGCGGTCGTGCAGCAGGGGTCGAGCTTCGGTCCGCTCGAGGAGATGACCCTCGTCCACGAGTACACCCACGCATTGCAGGACCAGAACTTCGGCCTCGCATCGTTGCAGACCGACGCGCTCGACCAGACCGACCGCGACCTTGCCCGTGAGGCCCTCGCCGAAGGAGACGCCACGGTGACCATGTCGGCCTGGGCCCTCGCGCACCTGACGCCCGACCAGCTGCAACAGGTCGCGAACGACGCTGGCGCGCCCCAGTCCCAGGCGGAGCTGGCGAAGCTTCCCGCCGTCCTGCAGCGGTTGCTGCTGTTTCCGTACGAAGCGGGCGCGACGTTCGTGGGCCAGCTCCTGCAGCAGCCCGGCGGCTGGAGCGCGGTCGACGCGGCGTACCGGGATCCGCCCGATTCGACGGCTCAGATCCTCCACCCCCAGCTGTATCTGGCCCACCGCGTCCCCGTTCAGGTCGCGCTGCCCGACGTGACGCGATCCCTCGGTGCCGGCTGGAAAGTGGAGCACGTCGACACGCTGGGCGAGCTCATCACGCAGGTCTGGCTCGCGCAGGCTGTCGATGGCGCGACGGCCATCCAGGTCGCGTCCGGCTGGGCCGGCGACCGCGTCGCGGGGTATGCCGGGCCGGATGGGGCCTGGGGAGTCGTCTGGTCGACCGCCTGGCAGAACGTGACCGACGCGCGCAGCTTCGAGTCTGCGGCCGGCGAAGTCATCCGCCACCTGGCGACGGGCGGCCCGGTTGCCGCGGTGGTGCGCCTGCCGACGCTCCCCGGGGCTGGGGGCGGACGCGAGGCCGTGCTCATCGCCAGCAACGAGGGCACGCTGCGGCGACTGGAGGCGGCCATCGCACCCTGAGGCGTGGGGCGCGAGATCGTCGGGGCGGCTCGTCAGGTCTCGTGCGAACCAGGTGATCGCGGGCCCACGGTCACTCATCTGGCCGGACTCAGATCAAGCCGCCGGCGCTCGGTCAAGTCGGCGCGATGTCACGGTCATGCCCGCGCGATGTCGCGGTCATGCCCGCGCGATGTCGCGGTGGAGTGGCAGTCCGCACACTTGCCCGCATGGACGACCAGCGGGTCGGAGCCGCCCTTCGGGCTCTCCGCGTCCGCCGCCGCCTCCGGCAGGCCGACCTCGCGCGGTCCGCCCGATGCTCGCGGGCCTCGATCTCACGGATCGAGCGCGGCCACGTCGATTCGCTGTCCCTCGGCGCGCTCCGGGCCGTCGCCTCCGCGCTCGACGTGCGGCTCGAGATCGTTCCCCGCTGGCGCGGCGGCGAGCTGGATCGGCTGTTGAACGCTCAACACTCGGCCATGCACGAGCAACTGGCGCGACTCTTCCGGGAGGCGGCCGGCTGGGTCGCACAGCCCGAGGTCTCGTTCTCGATCTACGGCGAGCGCGGTGTGATCGACGTCCTCGCCTGGCACGCCGGCCGGCGGGCGCTGCTGGTGATCGAGCTCAAGACCGCGCTCCTCGATGTACAGGAACTCCTGGGCACGCTGGACCGCAAACGTCGATTGGCCCCGGCGATCGCTCGCGAGCGCGGATGGGAGGTGGCGACGGTCTCGACCTGGCTCGTTGTGCTGTCGGGCCGAACCAACAGTCGGCGCGTGGCCATGCATTCCGTATTGCTCCGTTCGGTCTTCCCGTCCGATGGGCGCCGCGTATCGGGCTGGCTCCGTGACCCTTCCGGGCCACTCTCGGCCCTGTCGTTCCTGCCAGCTGCCCATCCACGGAACGCAAGGTCTGGCATGGTGCCCTCCACGCGGGTCCGTGTGCGTCTATCGCGTCGCGCGGGCCTCGTCTGAAGGTGCCGCCACGAGGGGGATGGGCCTCGCTGCAACCGGCCAGGCGCAAACGAGTGTGATCGGAAGTGCCCGGCGCCGCGTCGACTGGACCTTGCGTTCCTCCCATGTGCATCTGGCCGCCCTTCGGGCCCACGGCGCGGATAACGCTCATGACGTAGACGTCTGGCAGACTGGGGACCCCTGGCCAGCGCGGTACCCGAGTGGGGCTATCGGCCAGCGCGTCTCGGTCCGACTTGGCCCCTGGGCGACGTGCCTCTGACCACCTGGCGCGGCGGCCGGCGCGGTCGGGCGGTTCCCGTCGCCCACGCTTGCCCCGGCGGGTGGGCTGCCCCGGAGCCCACTTCACCAAGCTCGACCGCAACGGCATCGGCCGCACCAACCACGGCTGCGTCGGCCGCACCAACCACGGCCGCGTCGGCCGCACCGGCCGCATCGACCGCATGGGCTGGCCCGCCCGCTCTCGGCCGCTGACTACATGGATTCGGGCGCCGAGATCCCCAGCAGTGCGAGCGCGTTCGCGAGCGTCTGGCGCGCCGTCTCCACGAGCGCCAGACGCTCGCCGGACATCGCAGGGTCAGCGGCATCGACCACGCGGCGGTCGCGATAGTACGCGTGGAAGACCGTCGCCAGCTCGGTTGCGAAGGCCGTGATGCCCTGCGTCTCATGCGCCGCGGCCGCGTCTTCGACGACCTCGGGGAGGCGCAGCAGGAGCCGCGCCAGGCCAGCGCCGATCGGGTCGTCGCGCACCGCGACCCCAACGGAGGGTGCCGCGACCAGGCCCGTCTCGCGCGCCTTGCGCAGGATCGAGCTGATGCGCGCGTGCGCGTACTGCACGTAGTAGACGGGGTTCTCGTTCGACTGCCGCTTGGCCAGCTCGATGTCGAAGTCGATGCCGCTGGTATGCCCGCGCGAGCCCATGAACCAGCGCGCCGCATCGACCCCGATTTCGCCGAGCAGCTCGTCGAGCGTGATGAACTCGCCGGAGCGCTTCGACATCGAGATCTCCCGGCCCTCGCGGACGAAGCGCACCCAGGCGAGCAGGAGCATTTCGACGGCCGCCTTGTCGTAGCCCATGGCCTGCGCAGCGTTCCGGACGCGGGCCACCGTGCCGTGGTGGTCGGCGCCCCAGATGTACACGAGGTGGTCGTAGCTGCGCGAGAACTTGTCGACGAGGTAGCCGATGTCGGACCCGAAGTACGTGAACGCACCGTTGGAGCGCCGGACCACGCGGTCCTTGTCGTCGCCGAAATCGGTCGACCGGAACCAGAGCGCGCCGTCTCTGTCGTACAGATGCCCGCCTTTGCTGAGCCGATCCAGCGCCTGCTGGACCCAGCCATCGCGGTAGAGCGAGCTTTCCGACTTCCACACGTCGAAGCGCACGCCGAGCCTCGCCAGGCTGGCCTCGATGCCGGCGCGGACCTGCTCCGACGCCCACTGCCCCACGATCCAGGCGGGGTCGGTCGACGTCTCGATCGACGAGAGATCGCCGGCCTCCGCCTCGCCACGGTCGGCGGCGGGTTCAGTCGTGCTGGAGCCGCTGCCGGCGCCGTGGCTGGCGTCGCTTGCTGGCGGCGGCGCGGACGCTCCCGCTGCCTCGGCGCGCGCCCACACGTCGTCCGGGATCTCCCGCCCGAGCGCCAGGACGTAGTCGCCGCGATACCCGTCTTCCGGGATCGGCAGACCCAGACGGGCGCGACGGACGGACTCCCCGAGCTGGCGCACCTGGCTGCCGAAGTCGTTGAAGTAGTACTCGCGCGTGACGCGGTGGCCGGCTGCCTCCAGGACCCGGCAAAGCAGATCGCCGACGAACGCTCCGCGCGCGTTGCCGATGTGCAACGGGCCCGTCGGGTTGGCCGAGACGAACTCGACGTTCACGTGCAGGGGCCGAGGAGCCCCGACGTGCCCGAACTCCGCCCCGGCCGCGCGGGCGGCGTCAGTGGCTCCACGGAGGTAGTCGGGAGAAAGCCACAAGTTGACGAAACCCGGCGCGGCCACCTCCACCCGCTCGAACAACGCGTCCTCGCCCCGGCAGTCGGTCGCCAGCGCATCCGCGAGCGGCGTGGCGATCGACATCGGCGCGCGGCGCTGCGGCCGCGCGAGCTTCAGGGCGAGGCTGGTGGCGAAGTCCCCATGCGCCGGGTCGGCCGGGCGTTCGACATCGACCTCGGGGACGTCGCTGCCCGCGGCGACCACCGGCAGCGCTCCCGACCCGATCGCGCGGTGCCAGGCCCGTTCGACCGCCTCCCGCACCAGGGTGCGTGTGGGGGGCGGAACGGATGGGACAGCGTCGTCGGTTCGGTCGGTCATGAAGTCCTCAGCGGAAGCAGCCTCGGCGGGAACAATCCGAGCGAACGGCGTGGTACCGGTCGGGACAGCGCCGTGGCAACCTCGTCGGCGTCGACTTCGCGAGTCTCCGCGTCGCTCGTCGCACATGGTAGTGCAGGGCGGTGTGGCCGCGGCCGCGCTGGGGCCGGGCGGCTGCCTGTGTGGGCGGCCTGCCCGCGGCTGCGGTGTCGGCGGGCGGCCTGGCTCCGGGTGCTGCCGCGTGGCCGGGCGGGCTCTGCGCGCGGCCTGGCTCCGGCCGCCGCGACGCCGACCGCGGCGGTGCTACCTGCCGCAG
>JBJKRK010000300.1:0-2921 GCA_046704705.1 Candidatus Limnocylindrales bacterium
CCGGTGACCAGCAGCGCCTCGCGCTGCTGCGCCTGCAGCCCGGCCAGGCTGGCCGTCGCGATCAGCACCCCCACCCGCTGCCCGTCGGCCTGGATCGGGCTCACGAGCGCACGGTACTCCTGCCCCGACACCGTCAGACTGGTCAGGACCGTCGAAGCCGGCGCTTGCTGCAGCCAGGCCGAGATCTGCGGCACATGCTGCAACACCCCCGCGCTCTCGGCAGCGGGCGCACTGCCGACCTTGACGATCAACGCCGTGCCGCGCGCCAGCGTGTGCGTCACCACGTAGTGCTGCGCGAACGCATCGAGGGTCTCGGCAGCGGGCCGCTGGCTGGCGGCACCGCTGAACTCCGGGATCTCCTCGAGCAGGTCGCGATCCAGCGACCGCGCGAGCTGGCCCACGAAGACCTGGCTGACGGCGACGAGGACGATCGCGAGCGCGAGCGCGAGCAGGAGCCCGTACAGGAGCATGAGCCTGGGGACGAGGCCCCAGCGCGCAGGCAGGAGCCGCGCCCATCGATCGGAACCCCCTCGCGGATGCTCCACGCCGAGGCCGAGGATAGCATCCGGTCCGGCCCCTGGTCGTGCCCGGACACGCGGGGCAGGCACATCCCCTATCCGGCGATTTCGCGCACTGTCTCCTCGCCGCGCGCCGCCTCCACGGTCAGCACCGGTCACGCGGTGCCAATGCCGGCGCCGCCTGCGTGCGCCGCGACGGCGCGGGAAACGACCGGTGCCGGTGCTCCGGCCGGCGCCGCGCCTGCGGCACCCTCGCTGCTGCCGGGTTTTGCAGACCGCAGCGCCCATTCGAGGGGAGCCCAGACCACCGGGTGGAAGCTCGTGGAGGCACCCCGACCGACGCCATAGAGGACGAACCCGGCCCCTCGCCAGCGATCGGCAGGCAGCACGTTCACGGCGTCGAGCACGACCCGTCGGTGCATCACCTCCCCGATGCGAGCGGGATCGAGGCCGGCATACTCGGCCCATCCCGTCGCGACGACGAGCGCATCGGCGCCGCGCGCGACGTCCAGCGGGTCGTCCATGCGCTCCGCCGGGACGTCCACGGGTGCCGCCAGCGGGTCCTGCACCCGCACGACCGCGCCACGCTCGACGAGGAGGCGGATCAGATCCACCGCGGGCGAGTCGCGCGTGTCGTCCGTGCCGGGCTTGAACGTCAGCCCGAGGACGCCGACCGAGACGCCGGCGAGGTCCCCAAGGACGATCTCGAGCTTCTCGACGAGGGCGCGCCGGGCCCGCGCGTTCACCGCCTCGGCCGCGCGGGCGAGCGGCGCGTCGTAGCCGAGCGCCTCCGCGACGGCCCGCAGGCCGGCGAGATCCTTGGGCAAGCACGATCCGCCGTACCCGGGACCCTGGTTCAGGAACTGCGTCCCGATGCGGTTGTCCAGCCCGACGCCTCGCAGCACCGGCGCGGCCTCGGTCCCCAGCCGTTCGCACAGGCCGGAGATCTCGTTGGCGAACGAGATCTTCATCGCCAGGAAGGCATTGGAAGCGTACTTCACGAGCTCGGCGCCACGGCGGTCGCAGATGACGACCGGAGGACCCGGCTCGTAGAGGTCCGCCACGGTACGGCCGGCGTCACGGTCCTCGGCGCCCACCACGATGCGGTCGGGAGCGAAGAAGTCCTCGACGGCCCTGCTCTCCCGCAGGAACTCCGGGTTGGAGACGACGTCGACCCGCTGGCCGGGTTCGGCTGCCTCGGCGCAGAGGATCTCGAGCGCCTCACCCGACCCGGGTGGCACCGTGCTCTTGGTGACGAGAATCAGGTCGCGATCGGTCGCGGCCACGACGTCCCTCGCGGCGCGCTCCAGCTGCCCCAGGTCGGGCGTGCCATCGAGTCGCGGTGGCGTGCCCACACACAGAAAGACGATCCTCGCCGCGGTCATCGCCTCGGCGACGTCGTTGGTGAACGACAGGCGCCCGTCTGACACGGCTCGTGCGACGAGTTCGTCGAGGCCAGGCTCCACGATCGGGATCCCGCCGCTCTGGAGGAGCTGCAGGCGGGCCGGATTCGCTTCGAGGCAGCGGACGCGGTGCCCGAGCTCCGCGAAACAGGCGGCCGCGGTGAGGCCGACGTAGCCGGCGCCAACAACGCAGATGTCCGTGGGGTTGTCGACGCGTCGGCGGGCGGGTGAGGTCATGACGTGTACTCCTCGGTGTGCATGGGGGTTGTGCGGTCTTCGTTCAGGCAGGCATCGCCGCCCGGTTCAACGGTGGGACGGTGGTCGACCCTGCTCGATCCGCGAAGGCCCGGTCGAACGCCTCGCGGGCCGATCCCGATCCGACGACGCGGCCCCCCGCGAGCGCCACCTCGAGGTCCGCCTGCTCGACGACACGGATGTCGTGGCTGACGATGAGTGTGGTGCGCCCGTGGCCGACACGCTCCAGCGCGGCGAGCAGCCAGGTCTGCGCCTGCGCGTCCAGGCCGGTCGTGGGTTCATCGAGGAGCAGCACGCGCGGGTCGCGGACCATGGCCCGGGCAAGCGCGATGCACTGCCGCTGGCCGCCGGAAAGCGACGCGCCGCGTTCCGCGACGATCGTGTCGTAGCCGTCGGAGAGTTGTGCCAGGACATCGTGCACGCCGGCCGACCGTGCCGCCGCGATCGCCGCCTCACGGCTCACGCCCTGGCCGCCGTAGGCGATGTTCTCCCACACCGTACCGGCGAAGAGGTACGGCTCCTGCGGCACGTAGGCGACGAGCTCGCGCAGGCTGGCGAGCGATAACTCGCGCAGGTCGATCCCGTCCAGCCGAACCGTGCCGGCGGTGGGGTCGTAGAAGCGGGGGACCAGGCGAACCAGGGAGCTCTTCCCGGATCCGGTCGCGCCGACGAGCGCAACGCGGGCGCCGGCCGGGATCGCCAGGCTCACGCCCTCCAGGCCCCGGTGCCCGTCGGGATAGGCCAG
>JBJKRK010000301.1:0-8446 GCA_046704705.1 Candidatus Limnocylindrales bacterium
GGCTGGCCCGGGTCGCGCCGCCGGGGAGCTGGGATGCGACCCCGGACCATGCTCGCGGCCCGCGTACGGCACGGAACCTGACGGCAGTCCTCTGGCCGGCCCAGCGGCGCGGCCATTGCCGGCCACGACACGGGACCTGTCAGACCCGTTCCGCGGGCCGCGACGCCCCCGGTCGCCGGCCGCCACGGCCCTGGCGAACGCGTCGGGTCCGTCCGCTACCACGTCCTCCCAGGGCCACACGCTATCCGCCAGCAGCACCGCCCCTTCGCCCTTGTGGTCCACGCGGCCCGCGACGAGGACGATCCCCTCCTCCTGCCAGAGTGCCCCCGTCTGCTCGAAGATCTTGGGGAAGATCAGCACCTCGAGCGCCCCCTGGAGGTCCTCGATGGCGGCCACCCCCATGGTCTGTCGGGCCTTGGTGATGACGCGGCGGACGCCGGTCACGATCCCCCCGACCACCACGCGTTGCTGGTCCATCTCTTCGCCCAGCTCGCCGCTGTACGCGGTCACGTAGCGGCCGAGCTGGTCGGCGAGCGCGCCCAGAGGGTGGTCGGAGAGATAGAAGCCGAGGAGCTCCTTCTCCCAGCGCAGGCGCTCGCGAACGGGCGTCTCGGGAACCACCGGCAACGGCCGTTCCAGGGTCTCGGGCGCGGCCTCCATGGCGAACAATGCGGTCTGGCCGCTGGCGCGATCGCGCTGCTCCGCCTGCGCCGCGGACATCGCGTCGTCGAGCGCCAGCAGGAGCTGCGCCGGATGGCCCAGTTGACTCAGGGCGCCGACGCGGATGAGCGACTCGAGCACCCGCTTGTTTGCCAGGCGCAGGTCCACGCGGCCGCAGAAATCCGCCAGCGAACGGAACTCGCCTCCATCCTCGCGGGCCGCGACGATCGACTCGATCGCGCCCTGGCCGACGTTCTTCACCGCCAGCAGGCCGAAGCGGATCGCCTCCCCTTCCACGGTGAAGTCGAGCCCGCTCGCATGCACGTCCGGAGGTCGCACCTCGATCCCCAGCCGGCGGCATTCGGCCACCGCCGCGGCGACCTTGTCGGTGTTGTCGCGGAAGGCGGTGAGCACGCTGGCCATGTACTCGACGGTGTAGTTCGCCTTGAGATACGCGGTCTGGTAGGCGACGAGGCCGTACGTCGTCGCGTGCGCCTTGTTGAACCCGTAGCGCTCGAAGGGCTGGAACGCGGCGAAGACAGCGTCGATGACCTCGCGCCGCACCCCGCGCTGCGCGGCCTGCGTGACGAACTGCTCGCGCATCGAGCGCAGCACGGCCGATTTCTTCTTCCGGATCGCGTAGCCGAGGGTATCCGCCTCGGGCCCGGAGAAGCCTCCCAGCGCGCGGGCCGCGGCCATGATGTCTTCCTGGTACACGAAGATCCCGTAGGTCTTCTCCAGGTACGGCTGGAGGAGCGGGTGCAGGTACGTCACCGGCTCCTCGCCGTGCTTGCGTCGGATGTACGCCGGGATGTTCTCCATCGGACCGGGACGGTACAGCGCGACCATGGCCGCCAGGTCATGGACCGAAGTCGGGCGCAGCTCGCGGATGTAGCGCCGCATCCCCGCCGACTCGAGCTGGAAGATGCCCGTGGTCTCACCCGAGGCGAGCAACTCGAAGGTCTTCGCGTCGTCGAGCGGGATGTGCTCGAGGTCGATCTCGACGCCGTGGTGCTCGCGGATCAGGTCGACCGCCCGACGCAGGATCGTCAGGTTCGAGAGGCCAAGGAAGTCGAACTTCAGCAGGCCGAGCGCCTCGACGCCGTGCATCTCGTACTGCGTCATCAGCGCGTCCGAGTTGGTCGCCTTCTGCAGCGGCATGAGCTCGGTGAGCTGTTCGCGGCTGATCACCACGCCGGCCGCGTGCGTCGACGCGTTGCGCGCCACTCCCTCCACCTGCCGGGCGAGGTCGATCAGCCGGTGCACCTGCGGATCGCCCTCGTACACCTCCCGGAGCGGCGGCGCGACCTCGATCGCCTCGTCCAGCTTGATGCCGAGCTGGTTGGGCACCATCTTCGCGATGCGGTCGACCTCGCCGTACCCGAAACCGAGCACGCGGCCCACGTCGCGGATCGCCGCGCGGGCCAGCATCGTGCCGAAGGTGATGATCTGGGCCACGTGGTCGGCGCCGTACTTGTGGGTGACGTAGTTGATGACCTCGTCGCGCCGGCCGTCCTCGAAATCCATGTCGATGTCCGGCATGGTCACGCGGTCCGGATTGAGGAAGCGCTCGAAGGGCAGGTCGTACTGGATCGGGTCGACCGGCGTGATGCCCAGGGTGAACGTGACGATCGAGCCCGGCGCGCTCCCCCGACACGTGGTGGCGATCCCCTGCCGGCGGGCGAAGCGCGTGAAGTCGGCCACGATGAGGAAGTAGCCGGCGTAGCCCATCCGGTTGATGACGCCGAGCTCGTAGTCGAGACGCTCCGGCACCGACGGATCGGGGTGCTCGCCGTACCGCTCGCGAAGCCCGCGCTCGCATTCAGCGCGCAGCCAGCTCTCCACCGTGTGGCCCTCGGGCACGGGGAAGTGCGGCAGCCGGAGCTGGCCGAAGGTGAACCGCAGGTCCACCATCTCGGCGACCCGCTTCGTGTTCAGCAGCGCCTCCGGCACCTCGCCGAACAGCGCTTCCATCTCGGCCGCGCTCTTCAGGTAGAACTCCTCGGTCTCGAAGCGCAGGCGGTTGGGCGTGTCGAGGTTGGAGGCGGTGCCGATGCACAGCAGCACGTCGTGCGCCTCGGCCTGCCCCTTGCGAACGTAGTGGAGGTCGTTCGTGGCAACGAGCGGCAGCCCGACCTCGGAGGCCAGGCGGATGAGCTTCGGGTTCACGGCGCGCTGCTCGGGCAGGCCGTGATCCTGCATCTCGATGTAGAAGCGGCCGGGCCCGAAAATCTCCTTGTAGATGCCGGCGATCCGGCGCGCCTCGGTCCAGTCGTCCGCGAGCAGCGCCTGCGCGACCTCCCCGCCCAGGCAGGCCGACATGCCGATCAGCCCTTCCGCGTGCTGCGCCAGGAAGTCGTGGTCGATGCGGGGCTTGTAGTAGTAGCCCTCCAGGTGCGCGTCGGTGACGAGGCGGCAGAGGTTCTGGTAGCCGGTCCAGTCCTTCGCGAGCAACACCAGGTGATAGGGCTGCGCGTCGGCCTTGCCCTCGCGGTCGGTCATGGAGCGCCGGGCGACGTAGGTTTCGACCCCGATGATCGGCTTGATCTCGCGGGCCGTGGCTGCCTGGTAGAAGGCCATCGCGCCGTACAGCGCGCCGTGGTCGGTGAGGCCGAGGGCGTCGAAACCGAGCGCAGAGGCCTCCGAGACGAGATCGTCGATCCGCCCCAGCCCATCCAGGAGGCTGAACTCCGAGTGCGTGTGCAGGTGGACGAAGTCGTTCGGGGCGAGCGTCACGGGAGCCTATGGTAGCCCGGCAGGGCACCGACCGGCGAGCCGTCCGAGCCATCCCGCCGCTCGCGCAGACCCGCGGATCGACGCGGGTCGAACGGCGCCGATCGACATGATCGAGCGGCTCAGTCGGCCGCGCTGGCCCCCGGCTCGACGTGCTCGAGCGGCTCAGTCGGTCGCGCTGGTTCCCGGCTCCACGCGCTCGAGGGGCTCAGTCGGCCGCGCTGGCTCCCGGCTCCACGCGCTCGGGTCGGGAGCGGCGGCTCGCGGAGCGGGCATCGGCCCGCCGTCCGCGGGCGGCTGGACGACAACCGCGGGCTGTGGCGCGGGGCGCGACTCACGGGTGACGATCACGGCGACCGACAGGATGACCAGACCCGCGCCGGCCAGGATCGTGGGGCTGATCGGCTCGGCCAGGAGCAGCCAGCCCAGCGCAAGCGCGATCACGGGATTCACGTACGCGTACGTGGCGACTTTCGAGATCGGAGCGTTCTGCAGCAACCAGGTGTATGCGGTGAAGCCGACCAGCGAGCCGAACACGACGAGATACGCCAGCGCGACGACCGACTGCGCCGAAACATGGCCAACCTGCAGTGCTCGCAGGTTGCCCATGCCCGTCGCCACGAGCAACAGCAGCACCCCGGCCACGAGCATCTGGATCGCGGTCGAGACCAGAGGATCGTGCGGCAGCGGCAGGCGCCGCGACACGAAGGAGCCGGTTGCCCAGGAGCCGGAGGCAACCAGCAGGATGAGCATCCCGACCAGCGATGCTTCATGCCCCAGCCCGTCGCGCAGCACGAGCAGGCCGACCCCCGCGAACCCGAACGCGACGCCCAGCAGCGTCATCCGCGCGACGCGCTCACCGGTGGCGGCGCGCAGCACGACCACCCAGAGCGGCACGGCGGCGATGATCAGCGCGGCCAACCCCGAGGGGACCTGCTGCTCCGCGACCATGACGAACCCGTTCCCCGTCACCAGCAGCGCGACGCCGATCAGCGCCGCGCCCGCCAGCTGGCGCCACGTGATGCGCAGCCTGCCCGGTCCGCCCCGCACCGCCAGGATCAGGGCCAGCACAGCGCCGGCCGCGAAGAAGCGGACGCCCGCGCCAAGAAACGGCGGGATCGACTCCACCGTGATGCGGATCGCGAGATACGTGGATCCCCAGATCAGGTAGACGGCGAGCAGGGCAGCCCAGACCTGCCACTCGGGGGCAGGATGTCGCGCAGGAGCCACATGGGGGTCGGAATCGGGCCGGGTCATGACTGCAGTGTGACGCCTGTGTTGTAACCTGTCAACGCTGATTGGTGGTTATCACCGCTGCGCGCCGCCGGCACACCGGATGCGCACGTGGTGCTGTGGAGTGTGACGGACACCGCCGCCTTCCGTGAAGTCGCTGGCGGCGCCCGATCCCGTCCGAGGCGTGCCAGAACATTGGGAGAAATGCGACCTTCATGGCGTACCATTCGCGCGGTAGTCGCCATATCTGTGCCTTCCCGTGACCGGCACGCGTGTGCCCCCGGGGGTCAGCAAGGGGGAAGGCATCGGAGGGCGCACGAGGAGGAACATGCGAAGACCAACCGCCACCTTGAGCCTGGTCGCGGTGCTCGCGATCGTGGCGTCGGCATGCTCGGGCGGCGGGGCCACGACCGCCCCGAGCAGCGCACCCGCGTCGTCCGCACCCGCGGCATCGTCCGCACCCGCGGCATCGTCCGCGCCGGCGTCGTCGGCGCCGGCGTCGTCCGCACCGGCGTCGTCCGCACCGGCATCGTCCTCCACCGGCAGCACCCTGAAGATCGGTGTCGTGACCGACGTCGGCACCGTCGACGACAAGAACTTCAACCAGTACTCCTACGAGGGCGCCGTCGCAGGCGCCGCGGACGTCGGAGCGGCGAAGCCGCCGGCCGTCGTGCCCGCGGACGCTTCCGAGTACGCGACCGATATCCAGAACTTCATCAACAGCGGATACAACGTCATCGTGACGGTCGGGTTCAACCTGACGCCGGCCACCACGAAGGCCGCGAAGGCCAACCCGAACATCTGGTTCATCGGCGTCGACCAGGCCCCCGTGTGCGTCGATACCTCGGGCAACTACGACTCCACGGGCAAGTGCGCCGGTGACGCGGCCACCCTGCTGCCGAAGTACATCGCGATCCGCTACGAAGAGGATCAGTCCGGCTACCTCGCGGGGATGGTGGCGGCCGGCATCACCAAGAAGAACGCCATCGGCGCCATCGGCGGCATCAACCTCGTCCCCGGCGTGGTGCGCTACATCCAGGGCTACCAGCTCGGCGCGAAGGCCGTCAACCCGAACGTCAAGGTCGACGTCGCGTACGTTTCGACGAGTGACTTTACGAAGGCCTTCAACGACCCGGCTACCGGCAAGACGTTCGCCACCCAGTTCATCCAGCAGAACGGGGTCGACGTGCTGTTCCAGGTCGCGGGCAAGACCGGCAATGGCGTGCTCGATGCCGCCTGCGCGGCCGGCATCTGGGGGATCGGCGTCGACGTGGACCAGTACCTCTCGTACCCGAACGCCGACAAGTGCATCGTGACCTCGGCCGAGAAGCACCTGAGCAACTCCGTCGAGAGTGCGATCAAGTCGATCGCCGCCGGCACCGCCAAGGGCGGCAACATCCTGTACAACGCCGCGAACGGCGGCACGGGCATCGCCCCGATCACCCACGTGACGCTGCCCGCGAGCCTGACCGCGAAGATCCAGGCCGCAGAGGCGGCAATGAAGGCGGGCACCCTCCAGACCTGCCCGTCCAACTGCGGACAACCCTAGGCACGTTGACCCCGGGGGGCGACCCGGGCCGAAACGGCGAGAGCGGGCCAGTTCGTGCCGGCTGGCCCGCTCTCGCTATTCACGCTTCCCCGACCGACGAGGGTGCCATGAGCGCGAACGGCGACGCCACACCTGTTCCGGCTCTCGAGATGCGGGGCATCACCAAGCGCTATCCGGGCGTGGTGGCCAACGACCACATCGACCTCGACGTGCGCCGCGGCGAGATCCATGCCCTGCTGGGGGAGAACGGCGCGGGGAAGACGACGCTCATGAACGTCCTGTACGGCCTGGCACGGCCGGACGAGGGCCAGATCCTGCTCGACGGCTCGCCGGTCCGCATCGAGGGGCCCGCCGACGCGATCTCCCGTGGCATCGAGATGGTCCACCAGCACTTCATGCTGGTACCGGTGCTCACGGTGGCCGAAAACGTCATCCTCGGCGCCGAGACGATGGCCAATCGCGTGTTCCTCGACATGCGCGAAGCGAACCGCCGGATCGGCGAACTGGCCGGGCGGTTCGGGTTCGAGCTCGATCCGCAGGCCAAGATCGCGACCCTCTCCGTCGGACAGCAGCAGCGCGTGGAGATCCTCAAGGCGCTGTACCGCGACGCGCAGATCCTGGTCCTGGACGAACCGACGGCCGTCCTCACGCCGCAGGAGACGGAGGAGATCTTCGTCCTGCTCCGCCGTCTGGCGGACGACGGCCGCTCGATCATCTTCATCAGCCACAAGCTCTACGAGGTGCTCGAGATCGCCGATCGGATCACGGTGATCCGGCGCGGCAAGGTGATCGGCGAGCGCCGGCCCGCGGAGACCGACGAGGATGACCTGGCGGAACTGATGGTCGGCCGCGAAGTCCAGCTCACAGTGGACCGTGGCGACTCGCACCCGGGCAAACCGATGCTCGAGGTCCAGGGGCTGCACGTTCACGACGACCGGGGCAGCGAGGTCGTCCGCGGCGTCGACCTGGAGGTGCGCGCCGGGGAGATCCTGGGCATCGCGGGAGTCGCGGGCAACGGCCAGGACGAGCTGGTCGAGGCGCTCGTCGGGCTGCGCCGGGTGAGTGGCGGACGCGTCCTGCTCGACGGGAGAGACGTGACGACCTTCTCGCCGCGAGCGATGAACGAGGCCGAGGTGGGCTACGTCCCCGCCGACCGGCACCGTTTCGGGCTCATCCTCGCCTTCCCGCTGTACGACAACCTCGTGCTGACGAGCTACCACCACCCGCCGTTCTCCCGCGGCATCCTGCGCGAGGATCGCGCGATCATGGAAGCCGGGCAGGAGCTCATCGAGCGCTACGACGTCCGCACGACCTCGGCGAGTGTCGCCGCGAGCACGCTCTCCGGCGGCAACCAGCAGAAGCTCATCGTGGCGCGTGAGTTCGCCCGACCGCTCCGCCTGCTCGTCCTGGACCAGCCCACCCGGGGCCTGGACGTCGGCAGCATCGAGTTCATCCACAAGCAGATCATCGCCAAACGCGACGCCGGCACGGCCGTGCTGCTCGTCTCGGCCGAACTCGACGAGGTCATGGAGATGTCCGATCGGATCGCCGTGATGTACCGCGGTGAGCTCGTCGCCTTCCTCGACGGTCGCACCGCCGACAAGAACGAGGTGGGCCTGCTCATGGCGACGGGCGGTCGCACGCCCGCGCCGGCGCCAGTGGGGCCCGCGGCATGAGCGGACCTGTGGTCGTGCAACGCTCGCCGCGCCTGCGCCAGGTCGCCCAGCAGCTCTGGTCGCTCACGGCCGTCCCGCTGATCTCGATCGTCCTCGCGCTGATCGTCGGGGCGGTGGTCATCGTCCTCTCCGGCCTGGTGCTGCCCGGCCATCCCTTCAACCTGATGCTGCCGATCACCGCCTACGTGGCCCTCGCCGACGGCGCGTTCGGCAGCTACAACGCCATCGTCAACACCCTGGTCTACACGACGCCGCTGCTCCTGGCCGGGCTCGGCCTGGGCATCGGCTTCAAGGCAGGCCTCTTCAACATCGGCGCGCAGGGCCAGTTCCTCATGGGCGCGGTAGGCTCGGTCGCCGTGGCGGGCGCCGTCACAGGCTCGCCTGCGCTCGTCGCCATCCCGCTCGCGCTGCTCGGCGGCATGGCCGTCGGTGCCGCCTGGGGCTTCGTACCCGGCCTGCTGAAGGCAACCTCCGGGGCCCACGAGGTCGTCACCACGATCATGATGAACTACGTCGCCCTCGCGGTCCTCTCCTGGCTGGTCACCGGGCCGCTGCGCCAGCCCCACTCGCTGCCCCCGACGACCGCGGACGTGGG
>JBJKRK010000302.1:0-5537 GCA_046704705.1 Candidatus Limnocylindrales bacterium
CACCCAGGCTGTCGCCCCCTGATCGAGCGCCGCGTCCCCCGCCCGCCGGCGCGTCGCCCGCCCGGTCGCTCACGGGTGGCTCGTCTGGCTCGGTGCCGCCGGCGGCGCGAACAGCCACGTCTGCGGCACGCCGGCCGGCCCGAGCGCCCCCAGCGACACGCCGTTCAGGGTGAAGTTCGTCGCGCCCGCGTTGCCCGTCCACACCTCGACCGATTTCTTGCCGCTGAACTGCACGCTCTGCCCGGGCTGCAGGGTCTGACCCGAACCGATCGTCGGATCGAGCTGACCGTCCACCCACACTTTGATCCAGGCCGCGGACCCCTTGATGGAGACGGCCAGGTTGACGCCCGTGAACGCGACGGTCACCTGGCGGGACTCCGTCGTGGTGCGCGCCTGATCGCTCGTCGCCGAGATGGTCACGTTCCACCGACCGGGCGCCAGCTGGTATGAGTCGGAGAAACTGCCGTCCTGCGCCACCTGGATCGTCTTCGCGGCGGGAGCGGCGGGAGGCGACGGGGTCGCCGCGGCGGACGTCGTCTGCGCCGGTCCCGCGTACTGGGCGCTCACGCTCACCTGCGTGGCGTTGGTGGTCCCCTGGATGGGGATCGCGCCGTTCGTGAACGACGCCCCGTCGTTCGGGCTCGTCACGGCCAGCGTGGGCGCCTCGATCTGCGGGATCGGCACGGTGACGATGAGGTTGATCGGGGCCGAATCCTTGCCCGTGGACGGGTCGGTGGCCTGGACGGTGAAGTCGTTCCGACCTTTGGTCAGGGTGACCGCCTGCTGCCAGTCGCCGGCGCTGTCCGCGCTGATGCGGTACGTCTGCTGGCCCGTGCCCGTGATGGTGATCGTGGCGTTCGGCTCGCTCGTGCCCTGCAGCGTGGTGCGGTCGGCGTCGATCGTCGAGACGATCGCCGGCTGGGTGACCTGCAGCGCCGGCGGCTGGGCGAAGCGGAGGAGCTGGAACGCGATGTACGCGCCGAACGCGACCACCGCCACGGTGAGGAGCGCGGCGACCACGACGCCCGGCGTGAACGTCAGCCCGGCCGGCGGCGCCTCGAGCGCACGCGGCACGACCACCACCTGCTCGGGTCCGTGGCTGGCATCGTATTCGCGCCGGTACTGCTCGAGGATGCTCTCAGGGTCGAGCCCGAGGTACAGCGCGTAGTTGCGCAGGAAGCCCTTCGTGTACACGCTTCCGGGGAGCTCGCGGAAGTCGCCCCGCTCGAGGGCGCTCAGGTACTTGACCCGGATCTTCGTGTCACGCTCGGCGCGGTAGAGGTCGACGCCCTTGTGCTCGCGGGCCGCCAGCAGTCGCTCCCCCAGCTCCGGGACGACGGGGCCGGCGGTCGCAGCCCGCGCGTCGCGGGCCGCCTGCGCGCGTTCGGTCGGTCGGGCCTGATCGCGGCTGGTCATGGTGGTGCAGGTGTCCTCGGTGCTCGGGGGCGGCAGCCTCCCGAGGATCCCCAGGATACCTGCTCGCGAACCAGATCAGCCGGGGTCATCGATGTCATCCAGGCTGCGCAACCAGTTCTCCGGGCCATACACCATGCGGGGCACGGCCGGATTCCGGAGGTCCTGCGGGCCGACGACGCCGTAGCGCTCGAGTTCTTCGATGATTCGGCTGGCGCGGTTGAAGCCGACTTTCAGCTTCGTCTGGAGCATCGACGTGCTGGCCTTGCCGGTGGAGGTGACGAGCTCCGCGGCGCGCGGCGTCATCTCGTCCTCGGCCATCCGGGCGAGCCAGGCGAACTGGCCGCCCTCGCCGTTCTCTCCCTCGGCATACGCGATGACCTCCGGGTCGTACTCGGGCTCGGGCGCCTGCTCGCGCCAGTGGTCGGTGACCTGCTTCACCTCGCGGTCGCTCACGAAGACGCCCTGCAGGCGCACCGGACGGGGCAGGTCGGCCGGCTGGTACAACATGTCGCCACGCCCGATCAGGTCCTCCGCGCCGGGCGCGTCGAGCACGGTCCGGCTGTCGACGTTCGAGGTCATGGCAAAGGCGATGCGGCTCGGCACGTTCGCCTTGATCAGGCCGGTCACGACGTTCACGCTGGGGCGCTGCGTGGCGAGCACCAGGTGGATCCCGACGGCGCGCGCCTTCTGCGCCAGCTTTACGATGGGCTCCTCGACCTTGCGGCCCTCGCGGAGCATCAGGTCGGCCAGCTCGTCCACCACGATCACGATGTACGGCAGGCGCTCGTGCGGCTCGACCCGGGCGCTCGCGTTGTAGTTCGCGATGTTGCGCTCGGTCTTCGCGGCGAGTGCCTTGTAGCGCTCCTCCATCTGCGAGACGGCCCAGTTCAGCGCGGCCTTGGCCTCGCCCGGCTCGACGATGACGTTCGTCAGCAGGTGCGGCAGCCCGTCGTACGCCGAAAGCTCGACGCGCTTGAGGTCGATGAGGATCAGCCGCACCTCGTCAGGCTTGTCGCGCATGAGCAGGCTCGTGATGAGCGCGTTCACGCAGACGCTCTTGCCCGAACCCGTGGCGCCCGCGATCAGGAGGTGTGGCATCTTCGCCAGGTCGACGGCGAAGGCCTTGCCCGAGACGTCGCGCCCGAGGGCGAAGGTGAGCCGGCTCGTCGCCTCCGCCATGCGCGCGTCGTCCCACAGCTCGCGGAAGCCGACGAGCTCGGCGGCGTGGTTGGGGATCTCGATGCCCACCACGTCCTTGCCCGGGATCGGCGCCTCGATGCGGATGGAGCGGGCGGCGAGCGCCATGGCGAGGTCGTCCGCCAGCGCCTCGATGCGAGAGAGTTTCACCCGCGCGTCGGGGCGCACCTCGTACTGCGTCACGACGGGACCGACGTTGATGCCCGTCACGGTGGCGGGGATGGAGAAGCTGCGCAGCTTCTCCTCGATGATCCGGCTGTTGCGATCGTGGTCGAGCTCGGTCGTGCCGTTGCCCGCGGCGTGCCGGTCGAGCAGCTCCGGCGCCGGGAGCGCCCAGGGGCGGTCGTTCACGCTCGGCGGGGCGTCCTCCGCGGCGAGCACGCGCTCCTCGGGGGGGATCCCCTCCACCCGCGCAGGCGGGATGGGACGCATCGCCGCGGCGTGCTCGCTCGACCAGACGGTCTGGCTCACCGGCTCCGGGCTGGGGAGCGGCGGGGGCAGCGGCTCGTCGCGTTCGGCCGCCGTCTCCTGCGCCTCCGGGATCGCGGGCGCGCGCGGGCCCCTGCCGCGAGGCGCCGCGGCCCGCATGGGTGTCCGCGCCTCGGTCCCGGTGTTCAGGGCACCGGCGATCGCCGTGGCGCCGGCCGTCACCGGGTGGAGCATCCCGCGCAGCGTGACGTTGAAGAGGAGCACGCAGCCGGCCACGACGAGCCCGAGCAACACGACGAACGCACCGGGAGCGCTCACCAGGCCGGTCAGGCTGCTGGAGAGCAGCTCGCCGAGCCAGCCGCCGCCCGACTGGAGCGCCGCGGGGCTGGTGCCGTGGCCCCACACGAGGTGGATCAGGCCGAGCGCCCCGACGAAGACCACGAGCCCGCCGAGGGCGGTGACCCCCCAGCCGGAGCCGACCGACGGCGCCCGTTCGACGAAGACGCCGGCGATGATCAGCAGCACCGGCAGCAGCCAGGCGCCTTCCCCGAACGACGGCCGGAGGATCTCGAAGACCAGCTTGTTCAGCACGCCCTGGCCGGGAAGCAGCAGGGCGATGAGCGTCACCGCGCCCACCACCAGGAGCACGACCCCCACCAGCGAGCGCGTGAGCTCCGGCGAGAGGCGCAGCTCGAACCGGGGGGCGCGCCGGCGCCGGGTCGTCGTGCGGGGCCGCGTGCGAGTCGCAGAGGTGCGTCGCCGGGTGGCCACCGCTACACCTCGACCACGACCGGGAAGACCATCGGGCGGCGCCGAGTCGACTCGTACAAGTATCGCGAGAGGCGCTCCTTGATCTGGCTCTTCAACAACGCCACCTCGCTGATGTGCTCGCCGGGATGCTCGATCGCCTTCACGACGCGCGCCGCGGCACCTTCCACCACGGGGTCGCTCAGGTCGGAGATGAAGCCGCGCGTGACGATCTCCGGCGTGCCGATCACGCGCCCGGTCTGCTTGTCGACGGTGACCACGACGATGAACATGCCATCGTTCGCGAGGGCCCGGCGATCGCGCAGGACCACGTCGCCCACCTCGCCCACCGAGAGGCCGTCGACGAAGACGAAGCCCGCCGGCACGGGCGCGGCGCGACGCGCGGAGCCGTCGTCGTAGAACTCCACCGCCTCGCCGTTTTCCAGGATGAACACGTTCGCGGGCGCAACACCCGTCTCCACCGCCAGCCGACCGTGCTGCACCTGCATGCGGAACTCGCCGTGCATGGGGATGAAGTACCGGGGCTTCGTCAGGCCGAGCATGAGCTTCAGCTCTTCCTGGCTGGCGTGGCCGGACACGTGCGCGTGCTTGATCGCCTGGTAGTACACGTTGGCGCCGGCCTTGAAGAGGTTGTCGATCGTGCGCGCGACATACTCCTCGTTGCCGGGGATCGGGCTGGCGCTGACGATCACCGTGTCGCCCGACTGCACCTCGACGTAGCGGTGGTCGCGGTTCGCCATGCGGGCCAATCCGGACATGGGCTCGCCCTGGGCCCCGGTGGTGGCGATGACGAGCTCGCCGGGAGCCACGTGGCGGATCTGCTCCTTGGTGACCAGCTGTTCCGCCGGGTACTGCAGGTAGCCCAGCTCGGTGGCGATCCGGACGTTCTGCTCCATGGACCGACCGATGACGGCCACCTTGCGATCGAACGTGCTCGCCGCGTCGAACACCTGCTGCACGCGCGCGATGTTGCTGGCGAAGGTGGCCACGATGACGCGCCCGTCGAGCGGCTCCATGATCTCGCGGAACGCCTCGCCCACGGTGCGCTCGGACGGCGTGTACCCGGGATTCTCCGAGCGCGTCGAATCCGAGAGCAGGCAGAGCACGCCTTCCTGACCCAGACGCGCCAGCACGTGGAAATCGGACAGCCGCCCGTCCACCGGCGTGTGGTCGAACTTGAAGTCGCCCGTGTGCACGATGGTGCCGACCGGGGTGCGGAGCGCGATCCCCATCGCGTCGGGGATCGAGTGGCCCACCCGGAAGGTGAGCGCCTGGAACGGGCCCACGGTGACCGAGTCGCCGGGCTCCAGGGCGAGGAGCGGGTTGTTGTGGAGTTTGTGCTCCTTGATCTTGGTGCCGAGCAACCCTCGCGCGAGCGTGGTCGCGTAGATCGGCACACCCGGGAAGTCGGGCAGCACATAGGGCAGACCGCCCACGTGGTCTTCGTGCGCGTGGGTGATGAAGAACGCCCGCACGTGATCGCGGCGCTCGCGCAGGTACGTGACATCGGGCACGACGAGGTCGATCCCGAACATCTCCTCGTCGGGGAACATCAGGCCGCAGTCGATCACCACGATGTCGTCGCCGTACTCGAAGACGTACATGTTCTTGCCGATCTCCCCGACCCCACCCAGCGGGATGATCCGCAGCGGGACGGAGCCGGGAGGGGGCGGCGGTACCCGGCGGCGCCGGGGCGACGCGCCCCGGCTCGCGTCCTGCGCGTCACC
>JBJKRK010000303.1:0-6775 GCA_046704705.1 Candidatus Limnocylindrales bacterium
GGCCGGCGACGCGGTCACCTTCACCGTCAGCTCCCGGTCGCTCTCATTGCCTCGGACGACGGTGACGGGGACGGCGTTCACGCAGGTGAACGTGCCGCTGCCGGCGCTCACTCCGGGGACGCACGACATCACGATCGCCGGTTCGAGCGGCTCGGGAACGGCGGCGCTCTCCGATCGCCTGACGCGCACGTTCACGGTTGTCGGCTCGCGCCTCGCGGAGACGCGTACCGCGTACTCGGTGCTCGAGGCGGGCGGGAGCGCCACCGGACCGGTCGCGGGCGGCGCAGGCATGATGACGTACACCTTCACCGACGCGGGCCGCGGGCAGTTCGTACCGCTGCTCGAATCGCTCGCCTGGTCCGGTGGCACGCGACTCGATCAGGCGCTTGCCCAGGTCTGGGCACGGGACCTGCTGATCCGCGAGTTCGGCCGCGATCCCGACAGCCTGCCGCCGGCGACGTTCGATCCGGCGCGCTACCAGCGCGAGTGCGGCGGCCTCTCGCTGCTGCCGTACTCCTCGGTCGACAGCGGGCTGGCCGTCGAGCTGGCGCTCCTGGCGCCCGATCGCCTCGACGCGAGCAGGCTGCAGTGCGCGCTCGAGTCCGCGTTCGACACGAGCGACCCGTCGGCGCGCACGCGCGAGCAGAACGCCATGGTCCTGGCGGGGATGGCGAGCCTTGGTGGCGCGACACTCGCGGAGGTGCGCAGCGCGCTTGCCCAGCCGGACCTGACGATCCGCGAGCGCCTCTACCTCGCCCTCGCGGCCGAGGCGATGGGCGACGACCCGACGGCCCGGGCCATCGAGCGAGCCCTGCTGCAGAAGGGCGGCGAGCAGATGGGCGCCTGGGTGCGTCTCAGGGTCGGCGAGACGCTCGACGACACGCTCGAGGCGACGTCGCTGCTCGCCCTCGTCGCCGCGGGCCTGGGCGACCCCATCGCCACACAGGCCGAGACGTACGTCCAGGCGAACCAGGCGACCGACCAGCTCTTCTCGCTCCATGAGCTCGCGTACATTCAGCGTGTGCTGGCGCGCACGCCGGCAGCGGCGGCCGGTTTCGCCTGGAGCGTGGACGGGGCGCGGCACGTCGTGGACCTGGGGCCGGGGGAGGCGGAGACGCTGGTGCTCACCGCTGCCCAGCGTGCGACGCTCGTCCTCGAGCCGTTGCGGGGCAGGGTTGGCGTGGCCGCGAGCTGGCAGGTGGCGGTCGACCTCACCGCCGTGCACCGCGATGCCTCCCTGACCGTCACGCGTTCGGCCAGCCCGTCCGGCCCGCTGAGCGGCTCCGACGTGGTCCAGGTGACGCTGCGGGCGACGTTCGGCCCGCAGGCAGTCGACGGGCCGTACCAGGTGACCGACCTGCTGCCATCCGGCCTTGCCCCGGTGACCCGCTACGCGGCGTGGCCGTCTGGGGGCGACTCCGGGATGACGGCCTCCTCGCCCGAGGAGCCCGTCATCTGGCCGTACGCGGTCGAGGGACAGCGCGTGCTGTTCTCGGTCGCGCCGACGGCAAAGCAGCGCTCGTTCACGCTGCGCTACCTGGCGCGCGTGGTGACCGCCGGCAGCTACCGGTGGGAGCCGGGGGTCATCCAGTCGGTCGCGGCGTCGCAGAGCGTCAACCTGTCCGCAGACGGCAGGGTCGAGATCCGCTGACGCTCGCCGTCAGTCCCGCCGACTCGTGCCGTGGCCGCCCGCCGCGCGTGCGGCTTCAACCCGCCACGCGGGCCGCTTCAACCAGCCACGCGCGCCGCTTCAACCAGCCACGCGCGCCGGTTCAACCTGCCGCGCGGGCCGCTTCAGCCCTGCCAGGTGCCGACGTTCGTCTCGTCGGACAGGATCGCCTCGACCTGCCGCGCCCGGTACGCGGCCAGCCGTTCCCGCACGCTCGTGTCGGTCAGGGCGAGGATCTCGGCGGCGAGGAGTGCCGCGTTCTCCGCGCCACCCAGCGCGACGGTGGCCACGGGCACCCCACGCGGCATCTGCACCGTGGAGAGCAGCGAGTCGAGGCCGCCCGCGACCTGCGTGGCGATCGGCACGCCGATGACGGGGAGCAGCGTCTGGGCCGCCACGACCCCGGCAAGGTGCGCCGCGCCTCCCGCGCCGGCGATGATCACCTGGAGGCCTCGGTCGGCGGCGCCGGAGGCGAAGGTCGCCACGAGCTGCGGGGTGCGGTGTGCCGACATGACGCGCACCTCGCTCGCGATGCCCAGCTCGCCCAGGAGGGCGGCGGCCTTCTCCATCACGGGCATGTCGGAGCGGCTTCCCATCAGGATGCCGACGCGGGGCTGCTGATCGCTCATCGTCGCATCTCCCTGCAGTGCGGGCCACGAGCCACGCGCGTCACTCCCCCTGCGCCTTCGTGTACCCCAGCTCGCCATCGAAGGCCTGGAGCCGTTCCACCTGCACCCAGCGGTGCCGCTCCGCGATCCTGGTGAGCAGCGCGAGCAGGTCCGCCTCGTCGATCGTCGCGCCGTCCTTGCCCACGAACCGGGCCCGGAACCAGCGCACGCTCTCGGACCGGAGACCAGTCGGCGGGTAGACTGCCGTGCCTCGGGCCGACATCATCTCCAGGCGGAAAGGGTCGCCCGCACGCTGCGCCAGGTCGGCCCCCAACGCGTCGGCATCGAGGTCGCTCTCGATCATCACGTCGGCCCCGACCAGCTGCCGCGGGATCGCGGTATAGCGCTCGGGCGGGTAGCTCCAGAAGGGCCTCGGCGTCGGAGCCGGGCCCGGCGGCAGCTCGCGGCGACCGGTGGTGGGCCGGCGTCCGGCCTCGAGGTTCTCGATGACCCGGTCGGTGTAGCCGGTCGTCGATGCGGCATGCTCCACGTCACCGCCGGTCTGGCGCGCCAGATCCTGCGTGACCGCCTGCCCTTCCTGCAGCGTGTACAGCACCGCGTCCTCGACCCGGTCGGCCGCCTCACGCTCGCCCAGGTGGCGGAGCATCATCACCGAGCTCATGATCAGGGCGGTCGGGTTGATGACGTCCTTGCCGGCGTACTTCGGCGCCGATCCGTGCACCGCCTCGAAGATCGCGACGCTGTCGCCGTAGTTGCCCGACGCCGCGTAGCCGAGCCCGCCGACCAGGCCCGAGGCGAGGTCGCTGATGATGTCGCCGTTCAGGTTCGTGGTGACGATGACCTCGAACTGTGCCGGGTTCTTCACGAGCTGATGGGCGACGTTGTCGATGATCAGGTGCTGGGGCTCGATCTCGGGGTACTCGGGCGCCATCTCCTCGAACGTGCGCTTGAAGAGCCCCTCGGTGAGCTTGAGGATGTTCGACTTGGTCGCGCAGGTGACCTTCCCGCGGCCTTCGCGCCGAGCCAGCTCGAACGCGTAGCGGATCACTTTCTCCGAGCCCCGACGGGAGATGAGCTTGATCGCCTGCCCCACGTCCGGCGTCTGCATGTGCTCGATGCCCGCGTACAGGTCTTCGATGTTCTCGCGCACGACGACCAGGTCGATCCCCTCGCCCGCGTACCGGGTGAACACGCCGGGGAGCTCGCGCACGGGACGGATGTTCGCGTACGTCTCGAAGAACACGCGCAGGGTCACGTTGGCGCTCTTCTCGCCGAAGCCGACCGGCGTCGCGAGCGGACCTTTCAGAACGACCCGCGTGCGCTCGATCGACTCGCGCGTCTCGCGGGGCACGCCCGAGGTATCGCCGCGCTCGAAGATCGCCGCGCCGGCGATCGCCTCTTCCCACTCGATCGGCACGCCCGCGGCTTCGATGATGCGTCGCGCGGACCGGACGACTTCCGGCCCGACCCCGTCGCCGGGGATGAGAGTGACACGGTGGGGCTTCGCGGCAGGCATGCTCGACTCCTCGCGATCGAGTTGGGGACCGGATCAGCGAGACCTATCGTAGAGGCTCCGCGCAGGCGACGGGCCTCAGCTGTGCCCTACCGCGAAGGATCCCGCGGGCCGGCCTTCCTCACGATGTCCGCAGACACAGCTCGTCCGGGGTGACACGCTCGACCGTCAGGTTCACCCCGTCGATGCGGATCCTGGTCTGCTCCCGGGGGAAGAACAGGTTCCAGCTGTAGCCGCGGTAGAAGAACTCCCACTTGACCTGGACGATCGAGTAGACGTCGGGCGCGGGCATGCCGGCGTAGACGATGCGGTCCCTCCCGAACCGCAGGCGATGCAAATCCCCCACGGACAGCGACACCGAGCCGTTCATCGGAACCTCCCGCCGCGCAAATCCCCGGGGGAACGGTGCGCCATCGCCGGCACTCTCGCCAGAGGCGGCTGTCCTCAATGTTCGGGCAGCTGCCGGAATGGGTCGGGCGTGTCGCCGCGATCGACCGGCTACAACCAGCCCTTCTCCCTGGCGATGCGTGCGGCCTCCACCCGGTTGCGCGCGCCGAGCTTCTGGATCGCGGCCGAGAGATGGTTGCGCACGGTGCCCTCGGACAGGAACAGGTGTGCGGCGATCTCCGCGTTCGTCCCTCCCTCGATCGAGGCTGCGAGCACCTCGTGCTCCCGCTCGGTGAGCGGACTCATCCCTTCGCTCAGCGCCTCGGCCGCCAGACCCGGGTCGACCACGCGCTCCCCGCGGTGGGCACGCCGGATCGCCACCGCCAGCTCCGCCGCCGGGGCATCCTTCAGCAGGAAACCGGACGCGCCGCCCTCCATCGCCCGTCGCAGGTAGCCGGGCCGCCCGAAGGTGGTGAGGATCAGCACGCGGCAGGAAGGGAGCTCGGCGCGCAGCCGGGCCGCAGCCGCGAGACCATCGAGCCCGGGCATCTCGATATCGAGGAGGGCAACGTCGGGTCGCAGCTCCAGCGCCGCGGCGACGACCTCGTCCCCGCGCGCAACCTGCCCCACCACCTGGATGTCGGGCTCGAGCGCCAGCAGCGCGGCGAGAGCACCTCGCACCATGGCCTGGTCCTCCGCCAGCAGCACGCGGATCCGCGGAGGCGTGGAGTCGGTGCCGGTGTCGGCGCCGGAGGGATGCCCTGCTGTCGCGGATCTCCGGGCGACACCACGCGCGCCTGCCGGGTCCGACACTGACGCCGTCTTCGCGCCTGCCGCCGCCGCAGCGGCCGCACCCGCCGGCCTTGCTCGCCTCTCGCTCACGCCGCGTTCCCACCAGCGAGCGGCACGGACACTTTGAGCCGGAAGCCCCCGCCTGTGCGTGGCCCCGCCTCCATTCGCCCCCCGCGGGCCGCCACTCGCTCGGCGAGCCCTGGAAGACCGCTGCCGGCGCGAACTGCCCGATCGCCGGCATGGGTCCCCGGCCCGGGCGCACTCGACACCCCGCGCGCATCCGATGCCTCGGGCGCACTCGACACCCCGCGCACATCCGACACCCCCCGAACATCGGTCGTCTCGCGCGCACCCGACGCCCCGGGCGTCCCCAGCACCCCGCCCGGCGCACCGTTGGCGCCCGCACCGTCGTCGATCAGCTCGACACTCGCGCTCACGGAGTCCCGCCCGACGCGCACATTGCATCGCCGCGCGCCGCTGTGCCGGATCACGTTGGTCGTGCCCTCGCGGACCGCCCAGGCGAGGATCGCCTCGACCGGCGCGGGAAGGGAGCCTGCGTCCCCTTCGACGGAAAGCGCGATGCCGGCGGCGGAGAGCGCCTCCCGCGCGCCGGCGAGCTCGACCGCCAGCACCGGCTCGCGGTACCCGCTGACTGTCTCGCGGACCGCGCGGAGCGCCTCCCGGGCCGTCCGCTCGATGTCCGCGATCTCGCCTGCCGCACGCCCCGGATCGTCCGGCAGCAGCCGACGCGCCAGCTCGCTCTTCAGCGCCATCACCGAGAGATCCTGTCCCAGCACGTCGTGCAGGTCGCGCGCGATGCGCAGCCGCTCCTCCGCCACCGCGTACTCCGCCAGTTCCTCTCGGGCGAGCACGAGCTCGCGGTTCGTGCGCTGGAGCACGCGGATGCCGTACACGGTCAGGCTGAGAATGCCGACCTCGACCCCGTCGACCAGGACGCCCGCGATGTCGTGCGAAAAGGGGAGCATGACGAGCACGCTCAGGACGGCGATCGCGGTGATGCAGCGAATGGCGAGCACGTCCGGGCGCAGTCTGCCGGCCATGATCCCGGCGAAGAAGAAGGGGGCGACGCCGAGGACGCCACCCTCGACCACCACGTAGGCGGCGGCCGCGAGCGTCATCGCCACCACGAGCACGAGCGCACCCGTGCCTTCGGCGGGGAGAATTCGGTGGCGGCGGCCGAGGACGCCCTCGAGCAGCAGCCCCGCGAAGACCGCGACCTCGCCCAGCCCCAGCAGGAGCGCAAAGGGACGAGGCCGAGCGGCGACCAACGACCATGCGAGCGAGCCGATGAGCACGGCCGCGGCGGCCATGAAGACCCATCGGAGCCGCATCCAGTCGCTGCGCCAGATCGGCAGCAGCCCCTGGTACTCGTCATCGGAACCTGAGGGGGTGCGCGGCTGGCCCGCGCCGACTCGAGCGCCCGTGGTGCGCGGCTGACCGGCATCGGCGCGTTCGCCCGTGGTGCGCGGCTGACCGGCGCCGGCGCGTTCGCCTGTGGTGGGCGGCTGGCCCGCGCCGACTCGAGCGCCCGCCCTGCGTTGCGACGCCGGACCCGCCGATCCGGGTCGGCCTTCGCTTCCCAGGCCGGCCTCCTGACCGACCCCGCCGGGGAACCGAGACGAGGCGTCGGCAATCAGCGCCGAAGCCTCGTCTGGACGGGACGACGTGAACGGGTTACGCATGCTCATCCGAGGCGCCGCCGCGGTACAGCCAGGCGACCGCGGCGATCTGGCCGACAGCGTCCCCCACCAACAGGGGGCGGTG
>JBJKRK010000304.1:0-17206 GCA_046704705.1 Candidatus Limnocylindrales bacterium
GCCCCGGGCGGCGCGCCGCGCCTCCGCGGCGAGTCGGTCGAGCGCGGCCGCCAGCCCGGCGGCGCCGGCCCCGGGATCCCAGGTGGCATCGAGCACGCGGACCACGCGGCGGTTGCCGGGCCGCCCGTCCACGAAACAGGCCCGCAGCCCCTCCAGGTCTGCAACGAAGGGTCGAGCCAGCCGGACGGTTTTCGACCGCCGGGGCAACCGTCCGAGCAGCGGGTGTCGTGGCCCGAGCTCGACGCGCAGCTCCATCACGATCCGCTCGCGGTCCGGGTCGATCGGCGGGTTGGTTACCTGGGCGAAGGACTGCCGCAGGTGGTCCGCGACCGGTCGATCCTGTCGCGCCAGGCCGGGCAGCGGCGTGTCGTCGCCCATGCTCCACAGCGCCTCATGCGCTTCGAGGACCATCGTGCGGATGTCGAGGCGGAGTCGTTCGGCATCCAGGCCGGCGAGCCATCGCGCCGCCCGGTCCGCCGGCTTGTCGGCTGCACCGCCCGGCAACGGGTGCGCCACGCGGCGCCGCTCCGGTCGATCGACGGCGACCGGGCCCTGGGATACGGCGAGAAGCGCCTGCCCGGGGGCATCCCGGAACGTCCGCGGTTCGACGGCCGGACCTGCGAAGCGCGCGACGCTCGCCCGCTTCGCCTCCTCATCCTGCAGCACGGCACCTCGACCGGGATCGACCAGCAGCATCTCACCTGGCCCGAGGCGTCCGCGGAGCCGGGTCTCCCGCGCCGGGATGGGGACAGCGCCGGCCTCGGAGGCGAGCGCGACCAGGCCGTCAACTGTGACGGTGTAGGCCGCGGGGCGCAGCCCGTTCCGATCGAGCAGCGCGCCGACGCGCCTGCCGTCGGAGAAGACGAGAGCGGCCGGGCCGTCCCAGGGAGCGAGCAACGCCGCCGTGCGCGCCTGAAACGCGAGCACGTCGTGGTGCGGCATGCCCCGCAACGCCAGCGACTCCGGGACGAGGGCGAGGATCGCGCGTTCGATGGGCCAGCCGGCGAGGACGAGCAGCTCGATCGCTTCGTCCAGGGAAAGCGAGTCGGAGCCCGCCGGATCGAGGAGCGGCCCTGCCTGAACGAGTCGTCGCCCGAGCCGCCCTCCCCCCAGCGCGGCACGCCGGCCACGGAGCAGCAGACGGTTGCCGCGGATGGTGTTGATCTCGCCGTTGTGCGCCAGGTAGCGGAACGGCTGGGCCAGGTTCCAGCGAGGCGTGGTGTTCGTCGCGTAGCGCTGGTGGAACACTGCGTACGAGCACGCAAGCGGACGCGCCAGATCGGTGTAGAGCTGGGCCAGCCGGTCGCCCGCCACGAGCCCTTTGTAGACGACGGTGCGGCTCGACGCGGACGCCACTGCGAAGGCGGGCACGCTGGCTTCGCGTGCAGCCTGCTCCATCCGGCGGCGGGCGATGATCAAGCTCCGCTCGAACGCATCCATGCGCGCCGAGGCGCGGGAGACGCGCGTGCGGCGCGCGCTGTCGCCGACGACGGCGGCCCCCTTCGCTCCCTCGAACACCAGTGCCTGGGCAGCCTGCGGCATGCCTCGACGCGCCTCGGGTCCCAGGACTCCCGGGTCGACGGGAACGTCCCGCCAGCGAGCCAGCGCCAGCCCTTCGGCGGCGAGCGACTCCGTGACGACCGCACGCGCTCGCGCCATTGCCCCACGCTCGGAAGGCAGGAAGCACATCACCACGCCGACGCGCGGCCGGCGTGATGCGCCGCGTGGCCCGCGAACGGATGCCGACCCGCCCGTCCGCCCGGCAGCCGCGCCGACGATCTCCGGTGCGATCAGCTCGAGCACCTCGGGGTCGAGCGGCAGCGCGAGGCCCGCTCCATCGCTCGACTCCCCGTCCGCCGCGAACGCGCCGCGATGGCGCAACGCACCGAGGCCCGCCAGCGCCATGGGCAGGACGTCCTGACGGCGCCTGCCGCCGGCGTCGGCCACGAAGCCGACGCCACATGCGTCGTGCTCGAAGGATGGGTCGTACAGCGCCGGCTCTCGGCCACCGCGGGACGCACGCTCGGTCATACGCCTCCTCGCACCAGAACACACCGAACGTAGCCAGCGGCTGCGCGGAGCGCAGCGCCGGGGAGGTGACGGGTACGTGTCGATTGCGTCGCGAGGCGCGGCTTCGGCGGATTCCGGATCGCAACCGTTCCGCCTTCCGGCCGAAACTCCGCGGGACCGCCGCCAGGTCACCGCGAGAAGCGCCGGTCCCGGCGACCTCAGGAGCGTGCGGCCACGAAGCGCCGGTGCACCAGCGTGAAGAGGGGGATCGCCAGCAGCTGGACCACCACGGAGAAGACGACGAGCGCGACCAGCGAGCGATCGTAGAGCACGCCCATCAGCGCGCTGCCCAGGAACCACGCCACGCCATACAGCATCGTGTACAGGCCGTACGCCGAGGCGATGCGTGCCGACGGCACGAGCTCGGCCACGGCCGCCGCCAGGATCGACTCGTGGACGCCCATTCCCAGACCCCAGAGCGCAACCCCGACGACCGCCACCGCGGGGCTGCCCAGGAAGGCCAGCGGCGCGAAGAACGCGGCCACCGCGGTGAGCGGCACGAGCACCACCACGCCGAAGCGGTCGAAGAGCCGGCCGAAGACCAGCGAACCGAGGCCGCCCAGCCCCATCGCCAGCGCGTAGAGCACCGGAACGAGGTCGGCAGCGACCGTGTCAGCTCGCTCGAAGTGGTACGCCATGAGCGAGAAGTCGGCGAAGCCTGCCGCGACCAGCATCGCGCCCGCGACGTAGATCCAGACGACCCCGGACATTCCGGCCGCCTCAATGGCGACCTGGCGGGCGTGCACCTCACCGGGCCTGCGGTAGTTCGCCCACGTGACGCCGAGCATGCCGATGGTGAGGAGCGCGGGCACGAGCAACATCGCGAACGCCGCCTGGTAGGAGCCACCGAGGGCAAGCACGACTGCGGCCGCGAGAGGGCCCACCATCGCGCCGGCCTGGTCGAGCGCCTCGTGGACACCGAACGCCCAGCCCCGCCCGATCTCGCCCGACGCATGGGCCAGCATCGCGTCGCGAGGTGGGTTGCGCACGGCCTTGCCCACCCGCTCGGCGATGATGAGCAGTGCGGCCACCTGCCAGCTACCGGCCAGGGCGAGGAGCGGCACGGCCGCCATCTGCACGACGTAGCCGACCCAGGCGACTCCCCAGAAGCGACCGGTCCGGTCGCTCAAGGGTCCCGAGAAGAGACGCAGCCCGTAGCCCAGCAGCTCGCCGAATCCGGCGACGACGCCGACGACGGTGCCGCTCGCGCCGAGCAGCGCGAGGTACGGCCCGACGATGCTTCGCGCGCCCTCATACGTCGCGTCGGCGAACAGGCTGACGATTCCGACCAGGACGACGAAACGAAACGCGCTCGAGCGCGCGCCCGCGTCCACCTCGCGCCCGATCACGCGCACATTCGATCCGCTCTCGACAGGGTCGCGACCGCCCCGTCGGCAGTCCCGAACACGAGCGCCTCCGTGCCGGGAGGCGTCGCGTTCGCCCAGGTGCGACGGAGGAGCCGGAGAACCGGCGTCGCCTGACCCGCCAGCGGCGACGGATAGCTGAGCGACAGTCGCTCGCCTGGCTGTCGCCGCGCTCCCTGCGCCTCCAGTTCGATCCGGCACACGAGTGGCGAAAGGGAGAGCGATATTCCCCGCAGTGCGGCCAGCGCAACCTCGGCGGTCCGCGTCTCCGCGGGCCCTCCGGTCGGACCGGAGGTTCGTCGCGGCGCCCGCGACAGGAGCAGCCGTGTCGCCGAGAACGCGAAAGCCACAGCTTCGGGTTGGTGCTCCCTGTGCGGCGCGTAGAACCGACCCAGCACCGGCTCGGGGCGCAGCTCCGCCTCCAGCCCGGCGACCATCGCGCAGGCGGCTTGCGCCTGGCCGAAGCGCGAGGCTCCCTCAGGGTCGAACGCGAGCGGCTCGACCGCGTAGCGGCGACGAGGCAGGCGGGTGCCAGCCGATCCAGTGAACCGTCGCAGGAGATCCACCATCACCAGCGCCTCCGAGCGCAGCTCGGGCGGCAACGTGAAGTGCGAGCTTCCGCCGGACGTGACGGCGCGCACCTCCACGCACCGGCGCGCATCGGGCGCCACCGCGACGTCGCGCAGCGCCTCGAGCGCGACGAGCCGGGCGTCGACGCCCCAGTCGAGCAGGTACCGGTTGGGTGGCATGTGGTCGACCAGCCACAGGAGCTGCCGGTCGGTGAGGACGAGCAGGGCGGCGCGGGCATCTCGCGCGCCCCGCACCCGCTCCAGGAGGCTCGCCTCGGCCGGTGGCCGCTCGATCGCGTAGAGGATCCGCTCGTCGTCGTCGAGCAGCCCTTCGAGCCCGCGCAGGAAGCGCGGGGGGAGGCGGTCCAGCCGGTACTCTGCCCGGGAGTGCGGCGTGGTGAAGCGACGGGTTCCGGGGTCCAGGCCCTCACCCGGCTGCCACGCTCGCCCGTCCACGATGCGCGACTCGGCACGGCGGGCCCGGTATCGCGCATGCGCCTCGCGGACCTGCCGCATGGCGCCGGCAGCGTCGATCCAGCCGGCATCCTGGCGCACCTGCGCCACCGTGCGGACCAGAGGCTCCGGAGGCACCGGGCTCCCGCGCAGGCGGGCCACGAGGACCCTCCGGCCGCCGTCGGTCAGCGCACCCAGCAGCTCAGCGACGATCCGGCAGCCTGAGAAGCTCGAGGCGGGCAGCGCGACGACGGCGGCCAGGTGGGTGCCGTCGCCGGCGTCCGTCTCGGCGACGTGCGCCCGATCGAGACCGAGCCAGAGCGTGCCGCGCCGCGGTCCGCGCGCGCGGGCAACGCCGTGCTCGACGATGATGTCGAGCCCGGGCCCGAGCGCCTCTTCGACCTCCAGGGTGACCGTCACAGCGCCGCCTCTCGGCCGCGCGGCTGACGACTCCCGGGCGTGCTCCACCGCAGCGCGCACGTCTTCGTCGGCCATCGGCGTCATTCCATCACGGGGCACCAACAGACCCCTGGTGCGACTTCCCAAGGGGCCATCATCCCGTCTCGCGGGCGGTTCGGACGCAGCGTCCCGGCGGACCTCATCGCCGTGTGCGGGAGCATACGGCCGGCGCCCGGGTGCCGCAATCCTCACGGCCGGAAGGCCGCGCACGAGTGCGCGAAGGCCTCACGCGCGCAGGGTTGCCACCAGCGCCCGCCCGTCGATCAGCAGATCCAGGGCATCGGTGATCGAGCGGCAGACGACATCGGCGGCGAGCAACGCCCGCGCCGCCGCGCCCTCCGGGCCGAGGACCGCGATCCCCAGGGCCGCCGCGCGGAGCATCGCCTCGTCGTTCCGGCCGTTACCGATCGCCACCGTCGAGGCGGCGCCCAGGTCACCGACGAAGGCTGCCTTCTCCGCACCGCGGCTGATGGACTTCAGCGACGCCCCGAGGCGATCCGCGATCTCGCGCGCCGTCCCGAAGGTGTCGGCCGTCACGAGATGGATCTCGAGACTGCCGTTCAGCTGGTGCAGCCGCTCCTCGACCCCGTCGATCAGCGTGCCCCGGTCGGTGAGCGTGCCGTTGAGATCGAGCACCAGGTACTCCAGCTGCAGCGTGCCCACAGCGGGTATGTCCGCGATCCTCATGGCTCTCTCCTCTGCGCACGGCGGGTCATGCGTGGCCCACCTGGCCGCCACAGCGGGTCATGCCTGGCCGACCTGGGGTGCGTGGCAGCCGCGCTGCAAGTCCTCACCGCTCACGAGCACACCGCCAGAAGGCCGCCCCAGCCGCTGCACCACCCGGCGGCTGAGATCAGAGCCGCCCGGTCCTCGTCGGTGGCCGTTCCTCGCCTCTCCCACTGGAACGAGCGTGCGTAGCTCCCGATGTGGCGCGTGATGTGGTCCGCCAGCACGCGCTGCGCGTCCAGGTCGTCCAGGCGGCCGCGCTCGAGATCCTGGACCAGGTGCTCGCGGCAGCGCGCCGTGCTGCGCTCGCCCGCACACCGACCGCAGACCGCGGGTTCCCAGTAGCGCCGGCCGACCTCGGCGAGGTTGCGCAGGCGGGCGATGTCCAGGCCCTCGGCCACGATATCCCGGCTCGAGGGCGGCGCCGCGTGAGCGCGCACATAGCCCAGGTCGCACAGCAGACATGGCCCCCTGCGCCGCAGCCGCGCCGCGGTGCGCAGTCCCTTCAGCGCGCGGCCCGAGGCGAACACCGCGGTGGCTCGCCCCATCAGGTCCTCGTAGAGGATGGCCGGACCGTGCATGTAACCGTGGCGCAGGCTCGCCTCGACCACGAGATAGCCGGCCGCATGGCGGGCGCACATCCCCCAGGCGCGACGCAGGCGGCGGCGGATGTCCGGGTCCATGATGCTGCCCTGGCTGAACCACCAGAGGAAGTGGATCTCCGCGTCTCCGAGGGGATGTCCTGGAGCGCGCGCGCCGCTGGAGCCAGCGAGCTCCTGGGGGCGTCGGTCGGGCGGCGCCTCCTCGGGACCCGCAGGCCTCCGCTCCGCTGCCATCATCGACCTCGATCCGGGGCTCGCTCCGGCGGGCAGCGACCGAAGTTGCGGTGGGTGGAGACCGCTTCGGTGGGGCGACAGCCCGAATCCCCGTCGCCAACCCCGCGCCCCCATTGACGGAACGGGTGGTCCACCAGGCTGGCATTCAGGTAGCGCGCATCCCGGGTGATCTCCTCGCCGGCCCACGACGGGACACTGATCGATGCGCCAGCGTCGGGCAACTCCACCTCGGCCACGACGAGCCCCTCGTTCGCGCCGGCGAACACGTCGACCTCCCACACGAGACCCGCATGCTCGATCACGTGTCGCGTCTTCTCGATGAGTGGCGGTCGGCAGAGCGCAAGGAGCGCCTCGGCATCGCCGGGCGGGATCTCGTATTCGAACTCGATGCGGGCGATCCCGTTTCCGATCCCCTTGACCGCGAGGAACCCGCGACCGCCGGCCTGGCGGACGCGCACGAGCCGTTCGGGATCGAGAGAAAGGTACCCCTGGCGGTAGGGCACCCCCGGGGTGCCCGCGAACACCGCGAGGTCGCGGACGAGGAACCTCCGCTCGATCTCAAGGTGCCGCGTGTCCATGTACCCTCCGTTCGAGATGCTCGAAGCGCCCCTGCACCGGACGGCCCGCCGGGCCGCGCGAGAGAGATCTCCACGACCCTGGCAGCAAGAGGATATCCGCTCGGCCCGGCCGGTCCGCGTGTCGCGCCCGGCCATCGACGTGGGGCGCGGGCTACGTGGACACGGGCTACTGGGACATGGGCTACATGGTGCGCGGGCCGGACGGGTCCGACCGGCGACCGGACGGGTCGGCGAGACACCGGTCCGGGTCCGACCAGCGACCGGACGGGTCCGACCGGGTAGAATGGCCCTGGCGATGAGGCCCGCCTGAACCGCCGCGCGGCTGATGGCTTCTACCGGTCGAAACCGAACGGGCAGAGGCAGCCGCCGATGGATTTCCAGAGCATCCTTGTCCAGGGGCCCGCGCCCGGCGGCGATGCGCCGCGGGAACAGCCCGCCTGCTTCCCCGACCTGAACCTGGACCAGGTGCTGCGTGCGCTGTGCGCCGGGCGCGAGGAATACGACCTCGGTCCCTTCTTCTGCGCCCCGTTGCACGACGTCGAAACCGTGCGCTACCGCCAGGAGGTCGCCCAGGATCTCGAAGCGCGCGCGGTCCGCGACATCGTGCTCGCGTTCGCCGCGCAGATGCGAACCGTCCGGGTCAACCTCGGGCACGTCGAGAAGTCCCACTACCGCCGCCAGAAGCAGCGCTGGTTCGTCGATGCCGTCGACGCGTACTGCGCCGCCGTGCGCTCGCTGGCCGAGCGGCTCGCAGGATTGGAGCTGCGCTCGCGCGGGCTGCAGGGGCTGCGGGAGTACCTGACGGCGCACGTTGCCTCGAGCGCCTTCAGCGCGCTCGAGGCCGACACGCAGCACCTGTACGCGGCGCTCGGCGCGGTGCGCTACTGCGTGCACATCGAGGGCCGCCGCGTCACCGTCACGCGCTACGAGGGCGAGGCCGACTACAGCGCCGAAGTGTTGCAGACCTTCGAGCGCTTCAAGCGGGGTGCGGTCAAGGACCACCTCGTAAAGCTGCGCGACTGGTCCGAGATGAACCACGTCGAGGCGAACGTGCTCGACCTCGTCGCACAGCTCCACCCCGAGCCGTTCGCGGAGCTCGACGATTTCTGCACCCGGCACCGCGACTTCCGGGACGCGACCGTGCGGCGCTTCGACCGCGAAGTGCAGTTCCTCCTCGCATACCTCGACTACATCCGGCCGCTCCGCTCGGCGGGCCTGCCCTTCTGCTATCCGCACGTCTCTGCCACCGCCCGCGACGTGTCGGTCGACGAAGGGTTCGACCTGGCGCTGGCGGCGAAGCTCGCGCGTGACGGCGGCGATCCCGTCGTCACCAACGGGTTCAACCTGCGCGACCCGGAGCGCATCCTCGTCGTGACCGGGCCGAACAGCGGCGGCAAAACGACCTTCGCCCGGATGTTCGGCCAGCTGCCCTACCTGGCGAGCCTCGGCCTCCCGGTGCCCGGGCGCCGCGCCCGGGTCTTCCTGCCCGACCGGGTGTTCACGCACTTCGAGGTCGAGGAAGACGTCGCGAGCCTCCACGGCAAGCTGGAGGACGAGCTGCTGCGGATCCACGACATCCTGGAGGAGGCGACGGGCTCGAGCATCGTCGTCATGAACGAGAGCTTCGCCTCCACCACGTTCGGAGACGCGCTCCGCATCGGCACAGAAGTGCTCCACACCCTGGGATCGCTCGGCGCACGCTGCGTCTACGTGACGTTCGTCGACGAGCTCGCGTCGCTCAGCGAGCGCACCGTGAGCATGGTGGGGGGTGTCGACCCACACGACAGGACCCGCCGCACGTTCCGGATCGAGCGCCGCCCGGCGGACGGGCTCGCGTACGCCATCGCCATCGCGAGGAAGCACCAGCTGACATACGCGCAACTGCGGGAGCGCCTGGCGTCGTGAAGGCGCATCTGCTCCACCGCGATCGGGACTTCGATCTCGAGGCCGACCTTCCCGAGAACGCGGCCGACCTGGTACAGGACCTCGGCCTGGAGTCCCTGTTCGTGGCCATGGCGCGGGGCGACAAGTACCTGCTCGAGGTCGCCCGACGGAGCGTGCTTCAACCGCTGGTCGACCCTCAGGAGATCGAGTACCGCCAGCGCGTCCTCGCGGATTGCCTGCAGCACCCCGACGCGGCGCGGGAGCTGTATGACATCGCGGTCGCGGCCATCGAGGGCGAGCGCAAGATCTACCTCGGCTGGTTCAGCGACTCGCCCGACATCATCCTGCATCGGTCGGTGCAGGTGCTCGAGCTGTTCCTGGGCATCCTCCGCACGCTCCGGCGCTTCGCCGACCTGCACGCGGCGGAGTTCCGCTCCGACGGCTTCGTCCGCTTCGTCGCCATGGTGGAGGAGGAACTCGACGACGAGTACCTGGACGCGGTCCAGCACAATCTCGACGCACTGCACTTCAGCCGTGGCGTGCTGCTGAGCGCGGGCCTCGGCGAGGCGAACAAAGGCACCCGCTACGTGCTCCACCTGCCCCGCGAGCTGCGCCTCCTGGAGCGCTTCCTCCCGGGGCGCCGTCCCGGCCTGAGCTTCACGATCGCCGAGCGCGACGATGCCGGGCATCGCGCGCTCTCCGAGCTCCGGGGGCGCGGGATCAACCTCGTGGCCAACGCGCTCGCCCAGTCCACCGACCACATCCTGAGCTTCTTCCAGCTCCTGCGCGCGGAGCTCGGCTTCTACATCGGCTGCCTGAATCTGCACGAACAGCTGGCCGCCAGGGGCGAGCCGATCTGCTTCCCGGCGGCGGTGGCACCGGGCGAACCCATCTTCACCGCCCGCGGGTTGTTCGACGTCGCGCTCGCCCTGAACACGAGCGGCCCCGTGGTGGGCAACGACGTCGACGCCGACAGCAGGCAGCTGGTGATGGTCACGGGCGTGAACACGGGGGGCAAGTCGACGTTCCTGCGCAGCGTGGGCCTGGCGCAGCTCATGCTGCAGGCGGGGATGTTCGTGGGCGCCACGTCGTTCCGCGCGGACATCCGCGACGGGATCTTCACCCACTACAAGCGCGAGGAGGACGCGACGATGGAGAGCGGCAAGCTCGACGAGGAGCTCGGCCGCATGAGCGTCATCGCCAACCAGATCCGTCGCGGCTCGCTGCTGCTGTGCAACGAGTCGTTCGGCTCCACCAACGAACGCGAGGGCTCGGAGATCGCCCGGCAGATCGTGCGCGCACTGACCGAGGGAGGCGTCAAGGTCTACTTCGTCACGCACCTCTTCGATCTGGCGGACAGCCTCCACCGGGCCGATCGGCGGGACGCGCTGTTTCTGCGGGCAGAGTGGCTGCCCGACGGTGGACGCACCTTCCGCATGGTGGAGGGCGAGCCGCAGCCGACCAGCCACGGCGAGGACCTCTACCGACGAGTGTTCGAGACGGGTCGGAATGCAGCCGAATCGGTCGCCTGACGCCGGGACCGGCGCCGCGTCCACGGGCCGTCCAGCGTGGTCACGCGCGAGCTGTGCTACGGTACCCTCGCGTGGCGCGAGACTGGATGCCCGACATCCTGGAGGCCAGGAGCTTGCGCGCCGGACCCCGTGAGGGCCGCACGACCTGCCTCGGAATACGCGGCAGAGGGGGACGTGGCCGCATCCTGCCGGCCCGGGCAGGTCTGCGAACGGCGCTCCGCACCACGCCATGTCGTCCCACGCGTGCGCCCACAGGAGAATCCGGTGAAGCGATTCGAGTACCGAATCGAACGAATCCAGCCCCATCATCTCGACCCGTACGGGGACGGGGTGATCGCGAGGCTCAACACGCTCGCTGCCGAGGGCTGGAGGGTGGCCAGCGTTGCCGGCGGGTCGGTGGGCGGCCCCTTCGCCGCGCCCGACGACGTGCTCCTGGAGCGCGAGATCAGCGACCTGGAGCAGTTCCGCCACCTGTTCGCCCCCGGCGCCTGACCGCGCGCCGGACACCTGTTCGCCCCCGGCGCCTGACCGCGCGCCGCCTCCCGAGCTGCACGGGGTGCAGCGGACGGTCGCGACCGCCCAGGCACCCGCTGCCGCTGCGGCGCCGGGTGACGCTGCGCGGCGGCAACGCTACGATAGGAAACGGAGCGCGCGATGAGGCTCGCGCGACGCGTCCCGCCCGCGGCGGGTGATGGCTTCTGGTCACGTGATCAGGGGCCATCGCTGTCTGTAGGAGAAGCCGGATGAGGGAGATCCCCGAGGCGCCCGTCGCGCCGCCGGGCGGAACCGACGGGACGTCGGCGCGTGCGGCTCCTGCCACGCCAGCGTCCACGGCCCGCCCCACGGCCGCTTCCGGGGGGCGCGTGTGGTCGGACCTCCGCACCGCCGTGGCACGTGCCGTCGTCGGCGAGGAGCATGCGCTGCGGCTGCTCGCGGTGGCGCTGCTGGCCGACGGTCACGCCCTGATCGAGGACGTCCCGGGCGTGGGGAAGACGCTTCTCGCCCATGCCTTCGCGCGGGCCCTCGACCTGGGCTTTGCCCGCATCCAGGGCACCCCTGACCTGCTGCCCAGCGATGTCACCGGGACGAGCATCCTCGAGGCCGGCGCGATGCGTTTCGTCCCGGGGCCGGTCTTCACCAACGTGCTGCTGGTCGACGAGATCAACCGCGCCACGCCGCGGACGCAGTCGGCGCTCCTCGAGGCGATGCAGGAGCGGCAGGTCTCCATCGAGGGGGCGACGCGGCCGCTGCCCCGGCCCTTCCTGCTGCTGGCCACCCAGAACCCGATCGAGCTGGAGGGCACCTTCTCGCTGCCCGAGGCGCAGCTCGATCGGTTCCTCGTGCGCATCACCCTGGGATACCCCGACGAGGACGCCGAGCGGGCGATCGCCCGCCGCTACCGCGAGGACCCGGAGCCGCTCGCGCAGGTCACGCCCATGCTCGATACGAGCACCCTGGACGGGCTGCGTGACGCCGCCAGGGCGGTCGTGGTGGCCGACGATGTGGAGCGTTACCTTGTCGCGCTCACGCGAGCCACGCGCGACCATCCCGACGTGCAGCTGGGAGCCAGTCCGCGGGCGAGCGTCGCGTTGTACCGGGCAAGCCAGGCCTGGGCACTGCTCGACGGCCGCGACTTCGTGCTGCCCGACGATGTGAAGGCGGTGGCGCGCCCGGTGCTCGGCCACAGAATCACGCTCGATGTCGACCGCCAGCTGCGCGGCGCGAGCGTCGATCGCATCGTGGACGAGCTGCTGGCGACCGTGCCGCTGCCGCTCGCCGCCGAGAGCTGACGTGCGATGACGCCCCTGGGTCGCGAGGGGCGATGCAACGGCCGGCTGCACCGGCCGTTCGATCGGCACAACCCGGGGCGAGCCCCACGAGCCGCGGTGGCCCGATGAGCCGCCCGATGCGTGGCGCAAGCGCCGTCCGATGAGCGGCTGGGGCACCGCGTTCGGTGTCGGACTGCTCGTCCTGGGTGCGCTCGCCTCCGCGCCCGGCCTCCTGCTCGTGGGCGTGCTGGCGCTGTTGATCGCCTGGCTGCGCGGCCTGTGGGCGCGATACGGCCTGCGCGACGTCACGTATGAACGCCGCCTCGACACGGACCGCGCGGTGTGGGGAGATGAGATCCCGCTCGACGTGACCGTCTGGAACCGCAAGCTCCTGCCCCTCGCCTGGCTGCGGACGCGCGATTTCGTGAGCGACGGGGCGCGGCTCCGGGATCGGCCGCTCACGCGGAGCGACAGGCCCGGCCTGGCCTTTCTGGAGAACCGCTGGACGCTCGCCTGGTACGAACGCGTGGTGCGCCACTTCCATCTCGTTGCCGACCGGCGTGGAATCTACCGGTTCGACCAGGTGAGCCTCGAGGTGGCCGATCTGTTCGCGTCGGCCACAACCGTCGAGGAGCGACGACTGCGCCAGAGCTACGTCGTTCGCCCGCGGAGCGTGCCGGTGCGGCGCGGCGGGCCGGAGCGCGCGATGCTCGGGACGCGCCAGGCGCGGGCGAGCCTGTTCGAGGACCCCGCGCTGTTTGCCGGCGTCCGCCCGTACCAGCCGGGTGACCCCCTGCGGCGGATCCACTGGAAGGCGACGGCCCGCACCGGACACACGGCCAGCAAGCGCTTCGATCCTTCACGCGAGCGGGAGGTCGTGGTCGCCCTCGACATGCAGACCCTGGAGGGGCCGCACTGGATGATGGTGTACGACGACGAAATGGTCGAGAGCCTGTGTGTGGCGGCCGCTTCGCTTGCCCGCGGCATCCTTGCCGATGGTTCCGCCTGCGGGCTGGCCGTGGCCGCGTTCACCGGAACTCCGAGCACGATCACCTACCTTCCCCCGGGTGGCTCGAGCGCCCAGCTCGGGCGGATCACCGACGTGCTCGGCCGCGCGAGCTCGTTCGCGTCGCTCCCCTTCGACCGGCTCCTCGGGCTGCTGGCGCGACAGATGCCTTCGGGGGCGACGGTGCTCACCTGCAGCGCCCGCGATCCGACCGGGTTCCTCGCCGCCGCCAGGCGACTCCGGGCGGGTGGGTTCGACGTCCGGCACGTGGCGCTGGGACCGGGGGCCGACGACTGGGCCCGGCTCGCGCGCGAGGCCGGCATCCCGGCGAGCGTGGCGCAGCTCGATCCGGACTGGCGTACGAGCGATGTCCTCGTCCTTGCCGGCTGAGCCCCACGGCTCCGGGCCGGCCCAGCCCGAGGGCTCCCTGCCGGCTCAGGCTCGCGGCTCCCTGCCGGCTCAGCCCCCCGGCCGCTCCGGGCCGGCCCAGCCCGAGGGCCGCTCCGGTCACGGCCTCCAGATCCCCAGGCTCGACGCACTCGTGCCTGCCGCGCTCGACGCGGTGGACGAGGCAGCCTGGCTCACCGTGGTGTACCTGGGTGTGGAGTGTTTCTGGGCCGGCGGGCCCGCCTGGCATGGCCCGCTGCTCCTGACCACGACGGTCCTCGCCGTGTTCGCGGCGGCGGGGCTCGTGCTGGCACGCGGTCTCGCCGCGTCGAGCGAGGGGCGAGTGGAGGCGGGCAGACAGACCGTCCCGACCGTCGCATTCGCCGTCGTCGGGGGGATGGCGGGCTGGCTCGTGGCGCCGGAAGCACGCGACTTCCTGCTGGCCGGCAATCTCCCGGCCGCGCTGGCAATTCATCCTGGTGGATGGCTGGCCGGGGTCGCGATCCTCCGGGGCGCGGCGCACCCGTCCCGCGCCCACGACGAGGCCGTGATGGAGTCGGTCCTGCGCTGGGGCATGCCCGTCGTGGCGCTTCCCTGGCTCGTGGCGGCCGTTGCTCCGAGCTCCCTGCGGTCTCCGTTCGTGGGTCCGGGATTCAGCGCGACGCTCACGTTCGCGGCCTTCGGGCTGCTCGCGCTGGCGTTCGCGCGGCTCGATTCGCTTGGTGGGGGCGCGGGCTTTGACTGGCGATCGAACCGCTCGTGGCTCGTGGTGCTGGTGAGCCTGCTCGTGGGACTGCTCTGCATCGCCCTGCCGGCCGCGTTCCTGCTGGGCGTCCCAGTCACGCTGGCCCTGGCGGGGATCCTCGGGCCGGTGGCCTTCGTGGGTGCGGCTGTGATCAGTCTGCTGGCGGTGCCCGCGGGCCTGCTGGCGGGTGCCCTGGCCAGCATCCTCGAGCTGCTCCACGGCCCGGCCAGTCAGGCGACCCTCCCGCCGATCACGTCGCGCCCGCCGCCGGCCCCGGCCGGCCCGCCCGGAGGGGAGCTGTACGGTGTCTTCGTCGCCCTGGTCGTCGCGATCCTCGGGGTGGTGGCCGCGATCGTGATCTCGCGCTGGCTGCTGGGTGCGCTCGGGACGCGTCGCCCGCTCGACACCTTCGAGGAACGTGCGACCGTCGTGCCGGCTGGCGCCGTCCGAGTCGCGCGGCCGGCGCCCCACATTCACCTGCCGCGGCGCCAGCGGACGCCAGCGGACGCCCTGGCCGCGTATCTCGCGGCCCTGCGCGTCCTGGCGTCGGATCCTCTGGCTCGCCGCGATGCGCACGAGACCCCTGCCGAGCATGCACGCAGGCTGCGCTCCACGGGAGTCCGGATAGTCCCCCTCGACCTGCTCGCGGCCGACTACCAACTGCTCCGGTACGGCGTGCGGCGACTGTCGCGCACCGAGCATCGGCGCGCCGTCGAGCGGTGGCGGCGGATCAGAGACGGCGCCAGGCGCCCCTGAGGCCGCCGGCAGTCGGACCCGCTCGGCCCTCTGACGTCTTCCCTCTCACTGCCGCCCGGGAGAAGACCCCGGGGCGCGCAGCGGCACAGGTCATCCCGAACGGGCCCGGCCCGCCGTCGGCGCGCAGGTCAAGCCATGCATGACTGGTCCCGCCGCTCCCGGACACCCGGCGTCGCTGCGGCCGAACCGGCGTCGCGGCACCAGTCGCGGCACCACATGCCCGTCTCCGCGGGGCTCTCGTTCAGTGCGGGAACGGCCCGCCACCCTCGCCGGCGAACACGACCGACACGCTCATCAGAAGCGTGAGGGCCGCGACGAGCGTCGCGACGAGAACCGGGCGATAGCGCGCCACTCGGCTCTTGAGCATCCGGGGCTCCTTTCGTGGTGACCGGACGCGTCGCCCGACCGATGGCTCGGCGGCCGCGCTGTCCGACCGACTGTTCGCCCCATCCGCGGGGCGACTGGCGCCGCATGCTAGACTCCGCCGATCGTGAAGTCAAGTATTGCTAAACAGACGGGACGCGGGCAGCACTCCCCTTTCGCCCTCGCGCTGGGAGCGCGGATCCGGGAACTGCGGAGCCACGCCCGGATGACGCAGGCGCAGCTCGGCGAGCCGCTCACCCGGGCGTACGTATCGGCCGTGGAGCACGGAAGGACCCTGCCGTCGCTGGGAGCGCTTGCGCTGTTCGCGGATCGACTCCACCTGCCGCTCGAACGCCTGCTCGCGGACATCGCACCCTCACAGGCCGTGCAGCCTGGAGGCCGCGCAGCGGTCCAGAACGGCAGTCAAGACTGGATGTCCAGGCCGTACAATGCGACGCATGCCAGCCAGGACGCGGCGACGCGCCGCCGTCGATGACCATGCCCTTGCCGAACGGATCGGCATGCGCCTGCGCGAAGCTCGGCTTCGGGCCGGCCTGACGCAGCAGCAGCTCGCGGCCCCTCGCTACACGAAGGCGTATGTCAGCGCCCTCGAACACGGCATCGCCAAGCCGTCCATGGCCGCGCTGAACTTCTTCGCCGACCGGCTGGGCATGCCGGCCAGTCGCCTGATGAGCGACGAGGCCGTGGTGTGGAGCCGGGTGGAGGCCGACCTCAATCTCGCGGCGGGCAGGTGGCAGGATGCGGTCGACGGATACACCGCCCTCCTCGAGGCCGCGGCCGATGCTTCCGCGCGCGCCGAGCTGCTGCGCGGCAAGGCCGAAGGCCTCGCCCGTCTGGACCGTGGGGCGGAGGCCGCCGCCGCGGCCTCGGAGGCGGCCGACATCTTCACGCGGCTCGGCCGGCCGGCGGATGCCGCACTGGCCGGCTACTGGCTCGCGTACGGTGAGTACGAGCAGGAGAACGCCGACGAGGCACGCGCGGTGCTCGAGCAGCTGCTCGCCGACGTGCGATCGGGCCTGCGGATCGAGCCGGACTTCAAGCTCCGAGTGCTGATCGCGCTCTCGTCGGTCGAATCGCGTGAGGGCCGGTACACCGAGGCGCTCGGCTATCTGGAGGAGGTGCGCGGCCTTGCCGCCTCACTGGATGACCGACGCCGGGGCGCCTTTCTCTACGATCTGGCGCTGACCTACCGCGAGACGGGCGACCTGGAGGGCGCCATCCGGACGGGCTACGCCGGCCTGGCACTCCTCCGCGCCAGCGAGGCGGACGCGGAGATGGCGTCACTGGAGAATTCCCTGGCCCTCGCCTTTCTGCAGCTCGGGAACGCGCAGCGCGCCGCCGAACTTGTGGCGAGCTCGCGGGCGACATTCGAGCGTCTGGGGGACGAGCGGCAGCTCGCACACGTACTCGACACCCAGGCGAGCGTGGCGATCGCCCAGGCGTCCCCGGCCGAGGGCCTGGATCTCGCGCGGCGGGCGCTGGATCTGGCGGTCCGGACGGACAACGAGAAGGCGCAGACCGATGCCCTGGTGACCAGCGCGCACGCCCACCGCGCGCTTGGCCAGACCGACGATGCCGTCGCGTGCTTCGAGCGCGCCGCGGCCATCGCCCGGGCGAGCGGGCGGCGCGGCCGGCTGCGCGAAGTGCTCGGCGCCTGGGCGGATCTGTGCGCGGAGCTGGGCGACCAT
>JBJKRK010000305.1:0-7476 GCA_046704705.1 Candidatus Limnocylindrales bacterium
ACCCCGCCCCGCCGCGAATGCGGTGGCTCTGGCTCCACCGATCCTGCCCCGCCGGGCGCCGGCCCCGCCGGGCGCCAGCGCTAATGCGGTTGGTTGCGACCCCATGCGCGACCACTGCAGGGTCGAACGCTGGCACGCATGCGCTGACGTGCACGCCCTCGAGGGTGGGCGCGTGCGGACTGCCCGAGGAGGCCGGCTTCCCACCGAGGCAGCGTGGCACTCCAGCGCCAGTGAGCATGCAGTCGTTCGCCGACAGCGAACAAATCGCCGCATACGGTCGGCGCGCGCGGCGCAGACGTCCAGGAGGACGGGCCCTTCAGGTCGCCGGCCGTGTTGGGCGGGTTTCCGACCGCGTTTTGGCGGATGTCGAGCGGCGTGCCGTCGGCTCCGGGTGCCTGCGGGGCGTCCGGGACGGCGCACCGCGCGCCAGAACCTCAGTTTGTTCGCTCCTGGCGAACGAGTGCCGATGGCGGCCGGTCGTGTTGCCGCGGCACCGCTCGGCAGCTGGGGTGACGCCGCCTGGGAACTCCGTTCAGCGATCAGGGCGCCGTCCGGCAATCGGGTGGGTGTCGCCTGGTAGCTGTGGGGGCGCCGCTCGGCATCTGGCCGGACGTCGCCCGGCAGTTACGGGAACGCGGCACGGGACATCGCACGGCAGCTGGCGCAGGGGGCCTGCCGTGGCGCGGTCCGGCCGCGATCGTTCACGGGGGCGGCCCCGATGTCGCTGACGCCGCGCGGCCTCCGATGCGGCGCCTGGCCACGATTGCCGGTCCTGCCCCGGTCGACAGCGTTTATACTCACCGGGACTTGGAGCCGCGCCGGATACGGGCCCTCCGGAGCGACTGCAGGCCGCCCGCGCAGGAGAGAAATACACGCGCCGCGAGCGCGCAAGCTGTCGGCCGCCCAGGGGACAGCGGAGGAGAGCAGAGATGTCGATCCGGTCGGATTCCGAGAACTTCGCCCTCATTCGCGTCATCGGCATCGGCGGCGGCGGCAGCAACGCCGTCAATCGGATGATCCGCGCCGAGATGATGGGCGTCGAGTTCATCGCGGTGAACACCGATGCTCAGGCGCTCCTGCAGTCGGACGCGCCGCACAAGATCCGGATCGGCGACAAGATCACGCGTGGCCTCGGGGCGGGCGGCGACCCCACCATCGGGCAGCGCGCGGCCGAGGACGACCAGGAGAAGATCTACGAGGCCCTCAAAGACTCGGACATGGTCTTCCTCACGGCCGGGATGGGCGGCGGCACCGGGTCGGGCGCGGCTCCTGTCATCGCCGAGATCGCCAGGGAGCTCGGGGCGCTGACGATCGGGGTGGTGACCAAGCCGTTCAGCTTCGAAGGCGCGAAGCGGCGGATGGTCGCGGAGAAGTCGTCCGAACTGCTGCGCGACAAGGTCGACACGCTGATCACCATCCCCAACGACCGGCTGCGCGAGGTCGTGAACAAGAACACCTCGATCGTCGACGCGTTCCGCGTGGTCGACGACGTGCTGCGCCAGGGCGTGCAGGGGATCAGCGACCTCATCACCGTGCCCGGCCTGATCAACCTGGACTTCGCCGATGTCCGCACGATCATGAAGAGCGCGGGCTCGGCGCTCATGGGCATCGGTCGCGCGAGCGGCGAGACGCGCGCGGCGGATGCCGCGAGGCAGGCGATCGCCAGCCCGCTTCTCGAGGTGAGCATCACCGGCGCCCAGGGACTGCTGTTCAACGTCACGGGCAGCTCGAACCTGGGCCTGTTCGAAGTGCACGAGGCGGCCGACATCATCAAGGAGGCCGCGGATCCCGAGGCGAACATCATCTTCGGGACGGTGATCGACGAGCGCATGGGGGACGACATCTCCATCACGGTGATCGCCACCGGGTTCGATGCGTCACGCAGGCGCGAGATCCAGCGGACGGAGACGTCCGCGGTCCACGACACGGCCGCGGCGTTGCGCACCGGTCGCGACAACCGCGACTTCCTGCGCGAACTCGAGCGGGAGCGGGAGAAGCTCGTCGTGCCCGAGCGGAGCGAACCTGCGGCAACTCGATCGGCTGAGGTGCCGGCGCCGTCCCCCGCTCCTGCGCCGCGCCGGCCGACGTACGAGACCGAGGACCTCGACATCCCGGCCTTCCTGCGGCGGAACCGCTGACGGGAGCCTCGGGCCGCGACGATTGGTCGCGGTGAGCCAGCTGCCCGACCCGGCGGAAGTCCAGGCGTTCCGCGCAGCGTCCGGTCGCGTTCGCGCACGGATCGCCGCCGCCGCGGAACGGGCGGGACGCGACCCGGCGGCCGTCACTCTCGTCGCCGTCTCCAAGACCGTCCCCGCCGGGCGACTCGCTGCGGCCCTGGCGGCAGACATCACGCTGCTCGGAGAGAACCGCGTCCAGGAAGCGGAAGCCAAGGCGCCGCAGCTCCCCGGGGCGCGCTGGCACCTGGTGGGTCACCTGCAGCGGAACAAGGCGGCCCACGCGGTCCAGCTGTTCGATGTGCTCGAGTCGGTCGACTCGCTCGAGCTCGCGCAGCGCCTCGACCGGTTCGCCGCCCTTCCGGAGCGGTGGTCGCGGGCAGGGCGCCTCGGCGTCTACCTCCAGGTCAACGTCGACCGTGACCCGGCAAAGGCCGGCTTCGACGCGGAGGGGCTGGAACGCGCGCTGCCCGGTCTCGTGGCGCTGGAGCACCTCGAACTGTGCGGCCTGATGACTGTGGGCCGGCTGGTCGAAGACGCGGAAGAGGCACGCCCGACGTTCGTCCATCTGCGCGAGCTCTCGGCACGACTGCGTGCCACGAACCCAGGTCTCGGGGCGGGCCTGTCGATGGGGATGAGCGACGATTTCGAGGTCGCCGTCGAGGAGGGCGCAACGCTCGTCCGCATCGGGCGCGCGATCTTCGGACCGCGGCCGCCGGCCTGAGCGGGATCACCGGGTCGGCAGACTGACCCGGTGGTCCCCGCGTCTCCCGCGGTGCGTGCTCCGTATACTCGCCGATGTGAGCGGCTTCCCCCGGACGTTCCTCGGGCTCCTGGTCGGCGTGTACGAGCTGCTGCTCCTCGCGCGCGTGCTGATGAGCTGGGTCAACCCGCGCTTCGACTCCCCGATCGCCCGCTTCCTCTACGACGTCACCGAGCCGGTGCTCGCCCCGATCCGCCGCGCACTGCCGGCGACGGGCATGATCGACTGGTCGCCGCTCGTCGCGTTCGTCGTGCTCAGCGTGGTGGCGGCCGCGCTGGGGCTGCAGTGACCGCGGACCGACGGCACGGGGGGCTCGACTCCTGCCTGGTGGCGGCTGCGCTGGGCCTGCAGTGACTGTGGGACGCGGCGTGGCGGTGATCGGCCTCAGCCTGGTGGCGGCTGCGCTGGGGCTGCAGTGACCGTGGGTCGGCGGCATCGGGGCGATCCGCCGGTGCCGCCGGTGGGCGCGGGCCCAGGGGAGCGGTGGGCGCGCTGCTGGGTCCGCCTCACGCCACGGGGCGGCCGGGACGCGATCGACGGGGTGGACGCTGACGGTGTGCTGCACGTGCGCGTCCGTGCCGCGCCCGTCGACGGGGCCGCGAATGCCGGGCTGGTGCGGTTCCTGGCCGCGTCACTCGACGTCCCGCTACGTGACGTCGTGCTCGAGGCTGGCACCACGCAGCGTCGGAAACGGCTCGCCCTCCAGGGGGTGGCCGCGGACCGGCTCGAGCGGCGCGTCCCCGGCGTGCGCCTGGAGCGGCTGGAGAAGTAGACCGCTCGGCTGGCGGGGCCCGACGTGGACCCGGTCGACAGCGGCCGGCAGGGCGCGGTCGACAGCGGTCGGCAGGGCGCGGTCGGCTCGACAGCGTTCGCCAGAGCGCGCATGGGCCGGTGCGCATGGGCCGGTGCGCATGGGCCGGCGCGCATGAGCCGGCGCTCGACATGCGAAACAGCCCGAAGGAACCGGTACAGCCGACATGCACGGCGACGACGTCGATGCGATCGCGGTCGTCGCGCCTGCAGGATGCCGGAACGAGCAGATCTCACGACCCACCTGCCCCGGAACCGCTCCGGTCCGGCGATCACTCCCCGGTCCGGTGTCGGCGCCTCGGCCCCTTCGGGCTGAAACCGATGGTATGAGGTGTGGCTACGGACCGCAACGGACTTGTCCACGAGATTCGTGCAGTGGCGGGACCATCTGTCCACGAATTCGCGGTCGGTGTGGACGGTCTGGGGATAACCCGCCGCCCGGGACTCGCGCCGTGCCGCAAGCGCTGGTCCTGAAACGGCCCCGGCGAGCAACGGGCCCGGGGCCGAAGCCTCACGGCGTCGACGTGTCCGCAGTGGCGAGGGGCCACCGGATGAGCGTCTCGATCGCCTCGGGTGGCGTGCCCGGCTCGCTCAGGTAGATCTCGCGCATCGATGCGCCCAGCGCCAGCCCCCGGTCCGTCGCCCAGTGCACGATCGAGTCGTATGCCCCCGCCAGGCTTTCATACGGACCCTGGTGCAGGAGCTTCACCATCTGCCCGCCGGCAACGGTGCGGCACTCGTACCCGGCGGGCGCCGGGAGCGCGGTCGTGACGGGCGCGCAGATCTCGATGTCCCAGGATCCGCCGCCCGACTGCGCGTGGTAGATCACGAACGGTGGCCCGGCAGGCATCGCGCCCGCCTGCCCCAGGTACGCGTAGATCTCCCGGAACACCTCCCCGATCGTCGGCCCGATCTCCGCGGTCCCCACGCTCCGTCGCGTCGTCAGAACGATGGCGGCCTCCACTTCCTCGACCGAGATTTCATGCTCGCTGACGGGCGTCTGCTGCACGGTGGTCCCTCCTTTCATCCACGGGCCGCGCGCCGGGGTGGGCGTCCCAGGCGCTGCGCATCACGGCGGCCGCTCCTGACGCTGCCGCTGCGCCGCGACCTGTGGTTGAAAGCGTGGCCCGCACGTCGTGCGGGAACCAGGGCCATTGCTCCGGAACCGCACGACGCCGGTCGCGACCACTGGAACCGCTCGGACCGCCCAGTCGGACCGCGACCCCGCGGTCGGGAGACGCGACCACTGAGTCGGGCCGCTACCACCCCTCCGGGCCGCGACCCCGCGGTCGGGAGCCGCTCGGACCGCCCAGCCCGGGCCAGTTCTCGCCGCGGAGCCGCTACCCGAGGGGAATCGCGATCACGCGGGCCGCGTGCCGAACTCAGGTGCGCTGGGTCGACCTTCGCGGGGCTCCTCGGCCGGCCGGCCGGTGATCTCGGTCAGCTCCTGCGTGGCGAAGCCACTGGCCACAGCCCAGTAGTACGAGACGAGACCCAGGACGATCTCGATGAAGTCGCTCACGGGGAACGGCAGCGCCGGGTTCTTCAGCGGTCCGTACTCGCCGTAGTACGAGAGCAGGAAGGTCGCGAGGAGCAGGAACAGCAGCCACGCGGAATGCTCGATGTGCTGGCGGCCGACCGGGCTCGCAAGCCACCACAGGACGGCGGCGAACCCGATGACCGACGCGGCGAAGAGGACGTAGTACACGGGGAAGCTCAGCGACCCGGCGGCGGCCGCCGACGCGTTCGTCGTCAGGACCCAGCCACCCAGCTTGGCCACGACGAGCCACACGACGAGGAAGACGACCCCCAGGATGATCCCGTGGTCCCGCCGGATCCAGCCCTCGTTCGGCGCGTAGAACCAGGCGAACAGGGTGAGCCCCACGAACACGGCCGTGAAGACGTTCACCAGCTGGGAGAAGGGCGTCCAGTAGACGATCATCAGTGCCGCCAGGAAGCTCAGCGGAGCGACCAGGCCTGACCAGGGGAGGCGGAACGGCCGGGCGAGCTCAGGCGCCGTGCGGCGCAGGACCGGCAGCCCGATGCCGCCCATGATGTAGGTGAGGACGGTGGCGGAGGTGATCAGGCCGACCATGCTGTACCAGCTCGGGAGCGGCGCGAAGAAGAGGCAGCCCACCACGAACGTGGCCAGCGCCGACATCATGGGGACGCCGAAGCGGTTCATCCGCTGGAAGCCCTGCGGGAAGTAGCGGTTGACGCTCATCCCGTAGAAGGTCCGGACGCCAGTGCCCGTGTAGATCCAGCCCGTGCCGGACGGCGAGATCGCGGCGTCGATCAGCAGCAACGTGGCGAACGCGCCGAGCAGCCCGATGCCGCTCGCGTTGAGGGCGGAGTAGAGCGGTCCGCTCGCCCAGCTGCTGCCCTGCAGCTTCGCCCACGCGCCGGCGGCGATCCCGGCGTTGCCGAAGTTGAGCGCACCGGTGAAGGCGATCTGCAGCAGCACGTAGATCACCGTCGCGATCACCACGGAGAGAATCGTGGCGATCGGGACGTCGCGTTGCGGGTTGCGCGCCTCACCGCCATAGTCGAGCGCCTGGCGGAACCCCAGGTACGCGAAGACGATGCCGGACGTGGCGAGCGCTTCGAAGATCGGGGAAGCGCCCAGCGGGGCGAAGCCGCCATACGACGTGAAGTTCGAGCCCTTGAAGGCGAGGAACAGCAGCAGGAACGTGATGGTGGGGATGATCAGCTTCCACCACGTGATCCAGCGGTTGAACTCGGCCAGGAACTTGATGCCCACCCAGTTGACGACGAGGAAGAAGAGCATCAGTGCGACCGCGAACACGATCCCGTTGGGCCAGGTGAGCACCTTGACGCCGCTCGCCGTCGTCGTGAGCGCCGCCCCGGTGAACTTGGTCGAGAGGTACGTCACCACGGCCTCGGCCTCGATCGCCGCGACGGAGACTGCGGCCAGCAGGTACGCCCAGCCCAGGATGAACCCCGTGAACGCGCCGTGCGTCAAGGCGGGGTACCGCACGATGGCGCCTGTTCTGGGCAGCATCCCCGCGATCTCCGCGTAGGCAAGCGCGATCAGGATGACGAAGATCCCGCCGAGGATCCACGAGATCACGGAGGCGGGACCGGCGGTGGAGTCGGCGTCCAGCACGCCGAACAGCCAGCCTGAGCCGATGATCGCGCCCATCGAGAGGAACAACAGATGCTGGAGCGGCATCGTCTTGCGCAGCTGGCGGTCGGCGGCTTCGAACCTGCCGAGCTGGGTGCCGGAGCCCTGCGGATCGATGGCGTGGGACGAGTCGGACATCGTGCATCTCCCCTGCACGGACCCGTGCAAACGACCGATCGTCGATGCCGGTCGCCTTGGGCGGGTCCAACATCTCCGCTATGCATGCAGCATATCGCATGCTCTTACAATCTAATACGACGTTCCGACAGCGGTGGACGTGGCGATTATCGGAATCCGTCGTCTCGGGCCGGTGTTCCTGCGGAATCGGCGGCCACAGCCACCTCCGGGGCCCGGCGTTCGCCGATTGCTGCCACCAGAGCCAGGAGTTCGCATGTACGACGTGGCCACGGCGGCCGTCCAGGCCGCCCTCGATGCGGGTGCCCGGTACGCCGACGCCCGCGTCATGCAGGTGCGGACGGAGACGATGTCTGCGCGGAACGGCGTCGTCGAGACGCTCGAGCGGGCGGAGCGGGCCGGTGTGGGCGTGCGCGCCCTGACCGGCTCCTCGTGGGGCTTCTTCGCCG
>JBJKRK010000306.1:0-3860 GCA_046704705.1 Candidatus Limnocylindrales bacterium
GCCCACACCCGTTGCGCCCGCCGCGCAAGCGTTCGCCGCGCAAGCGCCGGATGCGCCGGGGGCCGACGCCCAAGCGCCCGACATCTCGGAGCCGGTCCGGCGCGCCCAGGCGCCCGACGCGTGCACCAGGGTGATGCGCCGGCGTGGTGTGGCTGGTAAGGTGGCGGCGATGCTCAAGACGTCGCTCCCGTCCACGCTCCGGGAAGCGGTGGCGAAGCTGGGCAAGGCTGACATCATGGTCGGCATCCCCAGCTTCAAGAGCGCCGCCACGATCGGCTACGTCACGCGTGCGGCGCAGGCGGGCCTGGTGCAGTACTTTCCCGACCTCCGGCCGGTGCTGGTGAACGCCGATGCCGGCTCGCCGGACGCGACGCAGCGCGTCGTCGTCGAGACGGAGCCGCCGGACTACGTGGAGCGGATCCTCTTGGTCCGGCCGCGCAATCGACTGCAGCGGATCAGCCTGACCTACCCGGACGTCGACGGCGTTGCCGGCAAGGGCGCGGCGCTGCGGACCGTCTTCGAGATCGCCGCGGCCCTCGAGGTGCAGGCGCTCGTGGTGGTCGACTCGGACCTCCGGTCGATCGTGCCCGAGTGGATCGAGCTGCTGGCCGGACCGATCCTCAAGGGCGGCTTCGACTTCGTGGCGCCCCTCTACGCACGCCACAAGTTCGACGGCACGATCACCAACACGGTGACCTACCCGCTCACCCGCGCCCTGTACGGACTGCGCATCCGCCAGCCGATCGGTGGCGACTTCGGTGTGAGCGGCGATCTCGTCCGGCACTACCTCGAGCAGGACGACTGGACGCCGGACGTCAGCCGCTTCGGCGTCGACATCTGGATGACGACCACGGCGATCGCCGGCGGATTCGCCGTCTGCCAGGCCCGCCTCGGCGCGAAGGTGCACGACCCAAAGGATCCGGGTTCGGACCTGGGGCCGATGTTCGGGCAGGTCGTCGCCACGATCCTGCGGCTGACCGACCGGCACGCCGAGCACTGGCTGCCCGTCCACGGCTCCCGCGAGGTGCCCGCCTACGGCTTCGAGCGCATCGTCGAGCCGCCGCCGCTGGCGGTCGACATCCGACGGCTGCTGCAGGAACTGCACCGCGGCCTGATCGCCGACAGTGAACTGTGGCAGCAGATGCTGGCGCCCGAGACCTTCGAGATCGTCCGGGAACTGGCCGGCGAGGCCGGGGCCATCGCGGAAGACGCGGCCCGCCCGGACGTGCTGGATACCCTGGAGTCGAGCACGTTCCGCTTCCCGACCGAACTCTGGGCGCGCATCGTCTACGACACCTGCGTCGCGCACCACCGGCGGCTCCTGCCCGTCGAGCGCCTGGTCGCGGCACTCGTGCCGCTCTACTTCGGCCGCGTCGGCGGCCACATCCTGGAGACGTACAGCCTGGACGTCGAGCAGGCGGAAGGGGTCGTGGAGCGCCAGGCACGTGCGTACGAGCTGGCCAAGCCATACCTCGTGTCGCGCTGGACGGAGCCACACACGTGACCGAACCTGTCATCGTGGGGCCCCGAGGAGGGGCGGCCAGGCCCGCAGGCCGTCCCGCCGACGCGCGCGAGGGTTCCGCTGGTCGGGCCGCGCTGCCCAGCCGCATCCTGATCCCGCTGGCCAACCCGCGCACCGCCGAGGATCTGGTGAAGATCGGCTCGGGGTTCATGGACCGGCGCGGATCGCTCACCGCGCTCGGGATCGTGGAGGTGCCCGAGGGCGTGCCGCTCTCCGAGGGGGCCACGCGCGCCCGCCAGTCCCGACGTCTCCTCCAGCGCGTGATGGAGTTCGTCGCCGAGGGGGTGGAGCTGCGAACCCTCGTGCGTATCGGGCGACGCGCGGCGGAGGGCATCGTCGAGACGGCGGCCGAGGAAGAGTCGGACCTCATCATCTTCGGCTGGGGCGGCCGACAGGGCGGACGCGGTGGAGCGCCTGCAGTCTTCACGCCGACGATCGACCAGGTCGTGCGCGCCGCACCCTGCGACATCGCGGTGGTGAAGCAGCGTGGGGTTGGCGAGCTGCACCGGATCCTCGTCCCGGTGCGCGGCGGTCCGCACGCGGCCCTGGCGCTGCGTTTCGCCGACGCCCTCGGGCGCCGGTACGACGCGGAAGTGGCCGTGCTGCACGTGCTGCCGCCCGGCGTCGACGCCGAGGTGCGAGCACGCGCCGAACGCGCGCTGGCCGCCTTCATCCGCCGCCACGCCCGCGGACGCTCCGTGCCGCTCGTGCGTGAAGCGGTCAACGTGCGCAACGCGATCCTGCGCGAGGCCGCGTCGGCCGACATGATCGTGATGGGGGCGGCCGCCGCGGTCGAAGGGCGGACTGCCGAGGCCGCCGAGCGGCACGTGCCCGAGGAGACGCTGTTCGGGGCCCTGGCCGAGACGATCGCGCAGCGGGCCCGGACAACGGTGGTCGTCGTGCGCACCAAGGAGACGCCGAGCGCCGCCACCTTCGAGCGGGCGGCCCTGCAGGCCGAGACCCTCGAGTCGGTCGACCGGGTGATCGAGCTCGGGCGCAGCATCCCGGCCAAAGTGGACCGCTGGTTCGCGGAGTCGAATTTCCACTGGCGGGAGTTCTCGGACCTGAAGCGCCTCGTGGCGTTGAAGGAGAAGCAGGGACTGACCGTCAGCCTGATCCTGCCCGCGCTCAACGAAGCGGAGACGATCGGCGCGATCGTGCGTCGCGCCCGGCGCTCGCTGATGGAGCGCGTGCCGCTCGTCGACGAGCTGCTGGTGATCGACTCAGCGTCGGTGGACGCGACTCGCGAGATCGCCGCCGCGGAGGGGGCCCGGGTCGTGCAGCACCCCGACGTGCTGCCTCAGTACGGCAGCTTCCGCGGCAAGGGCGAGGCGCTCTGGAAGAGCCTCTTCGAGACGAGCGGCGACCTGATCGTCTGGTGCGACACGGACGTGCGGGACTGGCACCCGCGGCTGGCCTATGGGACGCTCGGTCCGCTCCTCGTCGAGCCGCGCATCAGCTACGTCAAGGGCTACTACCAGCGCCCGATCGTCGAGGGCGGTGTGCTGAAGGAGGGCGGCGGAGGACGGGTCACGGAGCTCGTCGCCAGACCGCTCATCAACCTCTTCTTTCCGGAGCTATCCGGGTTCGCCCAGCCGCTGGCTGGGGAGTATGCCGGCCGCCGGAGCCTGCTCGAGGCGATCCCGTTTTTCACGGGCTACGCGGTAGAGATCGGCCATCTGATCGACGTCATCGATCGCGTCGGCCTGGAGGGCCTGGGGCAGGTCGATCTCGAGCGGCGCATCCATCGCAACCAGTCGCTCGAAGGCCTCTCCCGCATGAGCTTCGTGATCCTGCAGGCCGTGATGAAGCGGCTGGAGGAGCGGCGGCGGGCACGTTTGTTCGCCGAGCTCGGGTCCACGATGAAGCTGCCCCGGTCGTCGCCGACACACCTTTCCCTCGAGGTGATCGATCTGGCCGACGAGGAACGACCGCCGATGATCCGCCTGCCCGAGTACCTCGAGCGGCGGCGGGCAGGCTGAAACCCACGGTGAAGCCGCTCGGCGTGGAACGTTCGCACCCGGCCCCGGGTCGCGCGGAGTGCGCCCGGTGAAGCCGCTCGGCGTGGAACGTTCCCACCCGGCCCCGGGTCGCGCGGAGTGCGCCCGGTGAAGCCGCTGAGCGTGCTGGTTGCGCCCGACTCGTACAAGGGGTCGCTGAGCAGCGTGGAGGTGGCGCGCGCGTTCGCCTCGGGCTGGCGGCGGGCGCGGCCGGACGACCGCGTCGAGCTGGCGCCCCTGGCCGACGGCGGCGAGGGAACCCTGGCCGCGATCGCGGAGACCGGCGTCTGGCAGTGGCAGGAGTGCGAGGCTCACGATCCCCTTGGCAGGCAGCTCAC
>JBJKRK010000307.1:0-5734 GCA_046704705.1 Candidatus Limnocylindrales bacterium
GTCAAAGATCAGCAGCGACGCGCCCAGCGAAAGGAGGAGCACAAGACCCAGCAAGGCCGCCGCGCTCACGGGTTCGTGGGCCGGCCCCGGCCCTGGCGATACCGTGGCCGTATCGGGGACGCCGCCAGCAAGGCGTGTGAGGGTTTCGATCAGGGCGTTGGCCGAGGTGGGGACGCCCGTTACGTCCTGGGAGGAGACCTGCTCGACGCCGCCACTGGAGCCGATGCGCCACGCCACCGACTTCACCGCCACCATCCCGTCAGGGTGCGGGAAGATCGCGACGATCCGATCGCCCACGTGCGCGCTCCAGCACTCGTTGTGCACCACGATGAGATTGCCGGCGCGCAGATCAAGCCCTTGATCCGGGGTCTGGGGTCGTATGACTTGCTGGACTGCGAAGTGGTCCGTCGCCGGTGTGTCGCCCCCGTTGATCACCGTCACGGTCGCGACCACGATCAAGCCGCCCTGAGCGACGACCTGGCCAAGCGTCCCGTGGGTGACTGGTGAGCATGTAGCCGCAGTGGCTGGTAGCGTCCCCGCGGGCGATACGAGGATCAACGGGCCGACGAGACACGCGAACACCTTGTGAGCGAACGACCCCGGCATCCTCGTCCCCCTTCGGCTGCCACCCTTCTTCCGGCCCTCCTCGAGAGCCCGTCTCTATCTGCCGCGGCTGAGGTTGGGAGCTTCAGCCGCGAGCAGGGCAAGCATGGTGATGTCGCTGCGCGGGTCAAGAGCCTGTCGACCCTCACGACAGCGTGTGGGTGATCGGGCTCGCATGACCTGGACCGGTCAAGCCGGCGGTGAGGCACGCCGGGAGCGCGGTGGTGCGTTCCGTACACCCCTCCCGAAGCGATACCCTCCCGTTGCCGCGACCGCACGCACGCGGGCGCTGCTCTCCGTCGTGCGGCGGAGCGAGCGATCTGCCAGTTCCCGATCGGGCCGTCGCCGCGGGAAGCCGGCGACCGTGGGGGAGCACGCGCCCTACTCGATCCTGGTCACGTCAAGCGTGTGCGCGCCGGCGCAGTGGCGGTCGAAGGGCTCCCACGACAGGGCCCCGGAAACGGTGAGCGAGCCCCCCATCCGGATGAGTCTCCCGTCGGGCGTGCCAAGCCCGCGCTCGTCCGCCACAAAACCGGACGGCAGATGCCGCAGCCAGTATCGATCAGTGCCGTTCGCACCCGGCACGAGGACGTAGAGACAGGCGCCGTCGGATCCAACGAGGGTGCCGGTGACGGTCGCGGTCTCCGCCATCGACGAACCCGTGCAGCCTGCGACCGCGAACCCGAGCGCGACCGCCACGAGAGAGGAGCGCATCAGCGGTCTGCTCGTGCTCCCTGTCGATCGCCCCGTCGTCATGGCGACGGGTCGGTGGTCCAGCGGAGGATGTCGCCGGGCTGGCAGTCGAGCACGCGGCAGATCGCGTCGAGCGTGGTGAACCGGATGGCTCGAGCCCGCCCGTTCTTCAACACGGCGACGTTCGCCGGGGTGATGCCGACGGCCTTGGCGAAGTCCCCCACGGACAACTTGCGTCGGGCGAGCATGATGTCGAGATCGACGAGGACGGCCATCAGACCACCGCGTCGAGCTCGGTGCGGTCGGCGATCGCCGACTCGAGCAGGCCTCGCATGACGACCATCAGGAGCACGAACGCCAGCCCGCCAGCGAGGACGCCGGCCAGCATCAGGGTGAGGGTGGCGTTGTGGGCGCCGACGACGGCGATGAGGTGGAGAAGGGCACCGGCGCTCAGCACCGTGGCGACCGCCCCGCACGCCGTGATGACGTCGACCCAGCGCAGGGCGCGGCGCGTGAAGATCGCCCCGCTCTCGATCAGCGACAGCAGCCGCCAGACGACGAGCAGCGTCACCTGGCCGCAGGCGATAACGAGGATGCCCGCCACCGAGTACGGGACGACGAGGTACGCGAGTTCCGGAAAGACAGCCTCTTCCGCGTTTCCGAACGCCGGCACCAGCACCTGCGCGAGCACGGATCCGAGCAGGAGGACAAGGAGAGCGACGCGAAGCAGCCGCACGGCGATCACGTTCATCTATCGAACATCGATCGCTTTCGCTCGACCGTCAATAGGCCATTCGGCATCACTGGCTTCGCCAACGCGTTTCCACTTGACAAGAGCGCCTGGCTGCTCTACAACGACCCCAGATACATCGTTGCTCGTACTAGGAGCACTCAGGAATGTCTGGCGATGCCCTTTCCGAGCTCGGACGCTTCGAGGAGCCTTCGCTCCTTGTCCTCATCTCGCTGAGCAGCGGACCGAAACACGGCTACGCGATCCAGGCCGATGTCCGATCCTTCGCCGGCGTGGCGGTCGGGCCGGGCACGCTCTACGCCGTTCTGCCCCGGCTCGAGCGCCTGGGGCTCATTGAGGCGCTGCCGGTGGACGAGCGCAGGCGGCCGTACCGCCTCACCGGACTCGGCGCGACGGTGCTTCGGGCGGAGCTGTCGCGGGTCCAGGCGATCGCCGCGGCCGGGCTCGCGCGACTGGGCTTCCAGCCATGATCCTCTGGCTCGTCGCGCTCTATCCGGAGCACTGGCGAGAACGCTATGGCGACGAGTTCGAGGCACTGCTCGAAGCGCAGCCGGCCACGCCGGCGGCATTTCTCGACGTGATCCTCGGTGCGATCGATGCGCACCTGACAGGCGAAAAGGGGGTGTCGAGCATGGTTGCAGGGTGGCGCGCGCCGTCGGCGGCGACGGTCGCCCTCGGGGGGCTCGTGTGGTTCGCTGGCCGTGTCGGCGGCGAGGTGGTGCATTTCGGATCGCCCTCGTACCTCGTGGAAGCAGCGGGCTTGCTCGTCGTCGCGCTCGGCGTTGTCGGCCTCATGCGGCTCCCAGACCGCGGACAGCCTCTCGCCGTCCGCACCGGGTCGCTCGCCGTGCTCGGCCTGCTGATGACGGGCGGCATCGAGTTCTTTGCGATGCTGGCGCCTCGGACCTTTCAGCAGGTCGCCGAGTTTGGGCCATGGCCGTTCAGCATTGCCCTGGCGGGTCTCGTGGCGCAGGCTGCTTTCGCCGGGATCGTGGTTGTCCTCAATGCCCTTCCAAGGCGCCCGTCAGCGGCGATCGCCGCCGCATCCCTCGCCCTTACGGTGGCCGCCTTGGCTCAGAACGTGGGCGTCAGATCCGCAGCTCCGTTCGTTCAGTGGCTCGTCCTCATTCTGCCCCTCTGCTGGGCCTCTCTCGGGCTGGCCATGCTCGTCGTGCCCGCGTCGCGCCGCGGCGCGGCCGTATGGTGAAGCATCTGGGCGAGTGATCGGCCGCTACATCTCGGGGAAGGGGGACGACCAAATGTCGATCGGCAACTCGCCAGGCAGGCAGGCCAGTCGGTGCACTGAAGAGCACCAGCGGCTCGGCCACACCCAAGACGTATCTGATCGACGCGGGGACTCCTCCCCTGTCCCGCCTGTGACTGGTAAGCGGAGAGGGGTCCGATCAAGGGCCGGCTGGCCCCATTTGACCCCTTTCAGTAGGATGGCTCGGCCCATGGGAGGGCGGTCGGATTGTCGCCTGCTCGTGTGCGTTCTTCTGGTGGCGCGCGCAGCGAGCGCGCGGGCTGTGCGAACGTCGTGCTGCCGCCCGGCCCGGGCGCCAGCACCGGCGTGGTTGCCTGCCACTGCCCGCCCGTGCCGAGAAGGCCGGCGCGACGCTGACGTTCGACGGGACCGCGTGGGTGGAAGACGAGCTCCCGGACGCCGCCTACGTGTTCGCCGTGTCCGGGCGCAACTTCGCTATCTGCGAGGCGACACGCACCGCCGACGGGACGTTCGGCGGGTCGTCTCCCGCGGCCTCGGGATGCTCGAGCCCGCTGATACATCGCAGCTGACGTACGACACCGACGTCACGACCTCGGCCACCGCGCTACACACGGTAGTTGCTGGCCGCGCGCCGGCGGGCGCGGTGCGCGTCGAAGTCGCAACGGGCGCCGCGCGCGCGGATGCCGCCCTGCGCGACGGGCTGTACATCGCCCCGATCGATGGCGGACTGCCGGCGACCGAGATCGTCGCTCGAGGACCGAACGGTTCCGAGCTCGCTCGACTCGCCTACCCACAGGGACTGTACCCAGGCATGTTGTCCTCGCCGTCGCCATAGGTTTCGACCGGCATCCTCATGGCAGATCCGACCCGAGGCGACTTCGGTTAGCTCGCCCTGATGCGCCGCAGACCGAGGCGATAGGAGGTTGAACCGCAGGGCAGAGCATCAGCGCCCGCAGCTGCGTGACCAGCAGGATTGGCTGGAGTACCCGTGCCTCCGGCCGCGACCACGATGTGGCGGCCGTAACACGTTGAACAGGGCGGCTGAGGACACGATCACGTCGGCCGCCGGCGCTGCACGACCATGAGCGCCGCCCCGAGCGCGACGGCCGCACCAGAGGCTGTGGCCACGGCCTCAAGAAGCTCCGCCGTCTGGTAGCGCTCGCCCGGGATGACGAGCGCGACAAGGGACGCGCCGGCCGGGATCTCGAGGTCGGGCGTGCCCCGGACGAAGTAGTCCTCGATCGGGTGCAAGTCTCCCTGCGCATCCCGCACTCGCTGGCCCTGGTAGATGTCGCCCGTGAGGGCCGGGGGCGTGGCCGGCGCCACGACGGTTTGTCCGCTGAGCCAGACCTGCATCCCGGCGCCGGAGAGGAGGGCGCAGGCGACGACGATCGCGCCGCCCACGATGAGTGCCGGCAGCACCCGCCCGAGGAGGGCACCCGCGAGGAGCCCCACCCCGAAGGCGAGGGCGCCACGCGCCACGACGATCCAGCCACGCAGGGCGAAGTCCCCGAAGGACGCGGCTGGATCGAGTCCAGGCACCCGGGCGTGTTCGAGTTCGCTCGCCGCCCAGCCCGACACCGCGAGTAGGACGCCGAGGACGAGAAGGAGCGGCACGACCCGCGCGAGCAGCCAGCGCCGACGTGCGCCGGTCAGCGACCAGGCCGTGGCGAGCGTGTGCTGCTCGATCTCTCGCCCGACGAGGGGCACGCCCAGGAGCAGCCCGGCAGCGAGCGGCAGGAATGCCATCGCCGCCATGACCGGGCCTGCCTGGCTCTCGTTCACCGCGTTGAAGCTGCGCAGCGCACTATCGCAGTCGCCGCCAGTCGCCGCTGCGGCACCGAGGAGGCACGCTCGGGTCAGCGTCATTCCGTTGAGCTCGGCCGCCACGAGGAGCGCGGCGCCAGCCAGACCCAGCGCCGCGAGGAGCGCGGCGACGAGCTCGAAGCGCTGCAACGTGAACGCCAGGCGGACGGTGGTGCGCATCACCCGTCGTCCCTCCCGTGCCTGCTGTCGATGCCCAGACGCGCCGAGTCGCGTCCTTCGCGGGGGTGCGTCTTTCGCCCAGCTGCGAGATGGCCCAGGACGACCTCCTCGAGCGTCGCGGGACGCGCCGCAGCGGGTGCCGTGGTCCGCTCGTACAGCGAGCACCACGTGCCGGCCGGATCGCGGAACGTCGCTACTGGCGGCGCGCCGGCTTGCCCGTCAGCCGGGGCGACGCGAAACCGCCCGACCGCGTCTGCGAGCGCGTCGTCGAGGAGGATGCGCCCGTGGTCGAGCACGACGATCCGATCGCAGGCTGCCTCGATGTCGGTGATGATGTGCGACGAGAGGACCGCGGTCGCGCCATCCTCGTGCACGGCCGCCACGAGGACCGAGAGGAAGTCGCGCCGGGCCAAGGGGTCGAGCGCCGCGAGCGGCTCATCGAGGAGGTAGACGTCGGCCCGGGTGCCGAGCGCCAG
>JBJKRK010000308.1:0-9070 GCA_046704705.1 Candidatus Limnocylindrales bacterium
GATCCGGCCCTCCGCCGCCGGCGCGCCGCCACGGTCCGGCAGCCGCCCCGCGCCAGGTTCGCCGCGAGCGTGCAGCCCACGCGTTCGCCGCGGACCTCCGGCGCGCCCGGCACCGTCCGTGGCCGACGGGCTACCGCGTGTCACGGCGAGGGTCGTCGTCCCGGCCGCCCGGGAGCAGCTTGCGCCATCCGGTGCGCGTTCGCACGATGATGGATCCATCGCGCTCGCGCTGCTCCGTCCCGTCGGACCCGGCGGCCTCGGCGGTCTCGGCGCGGCCGGCTCCCGGTCCGGACATGCCCATCCGTCCGGATGTGCCGGCTCCGTCCGGCCGCCCGGAATGGCCCGCCCCATCCGTCGATCCGGACGGACCGGCCCGACCCGGCTCCGCGGCGGACGCGTCGAGCACCCAGCCGTTCCAGCGGTTGGCGGCGGCACCGGTGCCCTCGATGGCCCAGTCCTCGACCGCATCGACCGCAGCGTCGAGGAGCTCGGAGAGCAGGGCGCGCTCGGCGCTCGAGAAGCGGCTGAGCACGTGGTCCACGGCCCCGCGGCGTGGCTCGCCGATGCCGACGCGCAGCCGCGCGAAGCGGTCCGTGCCCAGCTCGCCGATGATCGAACGCAGCCCGTTGTGCCCGCCCGCGCTCCCCGAGGGCCGGAGCCGCAGCCGGCCGTAGGGCAGCGCGAAATCGTCCACCACGACCAGCATCTCCTCGAGCGGCACGCGCTCGCGCGCCAGCACCTTGCGAACGGCGATCCCGGAGTCGTTCATGAAGGTGAGCGGCTTCGCGAGCATGAGATCCAGGTCCCGGTACTTCCCCCGGACCGTGGCGGCTGCGTCCCGCCCTTTGACGCGCACGTTCCAACCGGCGCGCTCGGCCAGGCGGTCGAGGGTCATCCAGCCCACGTTGTGGCGGGTCTCCGCGTATTCGCGACCGGGGTTGCCGAGCCCGACGATGAGCTTCACGCGCCCTCCGTGCTCGACCGGGCGCCGTCGAGCGCCACGCCGGCGTTCGAGCAGCACACGGAACAGGCCCGATCCCGTCGCGGTCGGACCTGCAGGCGGATGCTACCGCCGGGCGGCCGCAGGCGCGTCGTGCCCTGCCCGATCCTCGCGGCCCACTCCCCGGTCGCGGGTGTCACCCGGCACCGAGCAGGTGCTGCTCCAGTCGGCGCATCGCGGCCCCCTCCGCCGGCCTCGCGTGGTCCCAGCCGCACAGGTGCAGCACGCCGTGCACGACCAGGAGGCGCAACTCGTCGGATGGCTCCCAGCGCCTGTCGCCCGTCTGGCCGCCGGTCCCCTCGCGCGCCTGCGCGACCGCGCGCGCCACCGAGACGACGACCTCGCCCAGGTGCACTCGCTCGCGCGGCGGCAGCACGAAGGCAGGTGCCCGCCCGGCGGAATCATGTAACGCCGGGTCCTGCCCCTCGTGCGCCGGATAGGCGGCCGGAGGCAGGAGCGGAAACGACAGCACGTCCGTCGGCCCGGTATGTCCCATCGCCCGCCGGTTCAGCTCGGTCAGCTCCGCATCGTCCGACAGGATGAGGCCCAGGGAGGCCGGGCGGGGCGCACCCGACGCGTCGAGCGCGGCGCCGATCAGGCGGACGAGCGCTGCCCGGGGCACGAGGCGGGCGACCCCGGGGCGCAGCGTGACCTCGACGCGCCAGGGCGGTCGGTAGATGATGGATGCGGTTTCCGAGGTCACCCGCGCGTACCGCCCGCGAGGCGGCGCGACTCGATCTCCACGATCTTGTTCTGCGGGTACTCGATCCGGCGGTGGTACATCCCGAGGAGCTGCGCGACGAACGACTCGCGGATGTGCTCGAGGTCGCGCAGGGTCAGGTCGCACTCGTCGAACTGCCCGTCGTCCAATCGCTCGCGGATGATCCGCCTGACCATCGCCCGGATCGTCGGCTCCTCCTGATCGCTGAGCGATCGCACCGAGGCCTCGACACCATCGGCGAGCATGAGGATCGCGGCCTCCCGCGATTGCGGCTTGGGCCCTGCATGCCGGAAGGGACGCTGATCCACGGCGGCCGCGGCGGCCGCCGCTTCGGGACTGCCCGGCCGCGCGCCGGCCTCGGCGACGGCCTGCGCCTGGGCCTTGGCGTAGAAGTAGCTCATCAGCGCGGTGCCGTGGTGCTGTGGGATGAAGGCGATGATCGCCTTCGGCAGTCCGTACTCGTAGGCGAGGTCGATGCCGCTCGCGACGTGCGCCTTCAGCACGCTCGCTGATTCCTCCGGCGTGAGCTGATCGTGGACGTTCTCGCCGCCTCCCTGGTTCTCGATGTAGGCGAGCGGATTGGCCAGCTTGCCGATGTCGTGGTAGTAGGCGGCGACCCGGGCGAGCAGCGGGTCGGCGCCGATCGCCTCGGCGGCGCGCTCGGCCAGGTTGCCCACCATGAGGGAGTGGTGATACGTGCCGGGGGTCTCGAGCAGCAGGCGGCGGAGCAGCGGCTGCGAGGGGTTGGCCAGCTCGAGGAGCTGGAAGTTGGTGGTGATGCTGAACAGGTTGCCCAGCACGGCGAACGAGCCGACCGCGGCCACCGCGGAGCCGATCGCGCTCACGAGCGATGCGCCCCAGAGCTGCAGCACGCCGGTCAGGTCGATCTCCCCCAGCAGGCCGAAGATGCCGATCACCGCACCCTCGACCAGCGCCATGGCCAGCCCGGCCTGCACGAAGTAGTGGAGCCGGTCGCCGCGCCGCACGCTGACGATGCCGGCCAGGCCGCCGAGGAACACGTACATGGCGAGCTCGGCGGAGAACCCGGCGACCGTTCCCGAGAGCACGGCGAGCGTCGCCAGCACCACAACCGCCGTCCCGCTGTCCAGCAGGACCGTGAGCAGCAGCCCGACGGCCGCAGTGGGCACGAAGTACGGCAGGACCGACCGTCCGGCGGTCAGCCGCAGCGCGAGCGTCGCCATCACGAGCAGCAGCCCGATGAGCACGAGCGCGTTGTTGCGGTGCCAGAACTCCGGACGGAAGCGCCAGATCCAGGCCAGCAGCAGCCCGACGGTCAGCGCCGAGAGGACCAGCCAGCCGGCGAGCTTCGCCAGGTCCGGCTTCGGGTTGAGCAGCCCGAAGTACTGGATCGCCTCCATCTCGACGGCCGTGACGGGGTGACCGGCGTCCACGATCACCTCGCCCTGCTTGTAGCTCTGCATCACGGGCTGCACGGCGGCCGCCGCGGAATCCTGCGCCGCCTGGGTGAGCGTCGCCGAGTAGCTGGAGTTGGCCACGATCAGCGGCGACAGGATTTCGGCCGCCAGGTTCCGCTCCGCGGTCGAGAGCGAGGGATCCATCATCGCCGGCAACGAAGCACGCACCTGCGCGAGTGCCGTGTCACGGATCTCGCCGCTTTCCATGGTGGCGAGCGTCCGTCGCATCTCGGTGCGGAGCGTGGTCCACTCGTCCTTCGACAGGCCCTGCAGCGTGGCGTTGGCGCTCTTCGAGAGGCCGGGGATGGCACCCGCCAGCGACGCCTTGCGGGTCGCGTCGGACAGGACCGCGGCGAACGCGGCGTCGACCGGCGCGACCGTTCGGTCGAACGCGGCGAGCTGCTGCGCCGTGATCGTCGCCGCGCGCTGGTTCGTGTAGTCGTACTGCGGCGCGACGGCCTGGCGGGCAGCCTGGCGGGCCTGCTCCGTCTCGATGGTGCTCTCGAACTGCGCGGTTCGGGGGGCCTGGATCGCCGCCGGAGCGATGTCCCCCACCTGCAGGTTGTAGCCGGTGGGGAGGATGTCGAGCGAAAGGATGCCCGTCATGACCAGCAGGAGCACCCCGGCGGCCATGACCAGACGCGTCGCGTCCCGCCGCGTGAAGACCTCGCTGGCGCGGGTTCGCTGCGCGAGCATCAGCGGGTCACGCGGCGGCTCCGGGTCACGAGGCGGCTCCTCCGCCGCCTGCCCCGGCAGCCTGACGTCGCGCGAGGGCGGCGGCGACCCGTTCGCTCACCTGGCGGCCGTCGGCACGCCCCCGGGTCCGCGGCGCGAGGATGCGCATCACGCGTCCCAGGTCGCGCGGCGAAGTCGCTTCCACCTCCTCGATGGCGGCCTCGACCAACGCGTCGAGTTCGGCGGCGTCGAGCGGTCGGGGCAGGAACTCGCCCAGGATCGCCGCCTCCGTTTCCTCTTTTCTCGCCAGATCGGTGCGGCCGGCGCGCGTGTATGCCTCGATCGCCTCGCGGCGAGCTTTGACCTCGTGGGTGAGGATGCCGACTAGCTCCTCGTCGCTCAGCGGCCGGCGCGCGGCCACCTCCGCGTTGTGGGCAGCCGCCAGCGCCATGCGCAGCGTGTCGCGACGCAGTTCGTCGCGTGCGCGCATGGCGGCCGTCATCGCGGCCTGGAGTCGCTCTGCCAGAGTCACCGGATCTGTGCTCCCGGTCGGGCCGATGGCCGCCCCGGAAGGCCCCGCAGGGTTCAGGCCTGCTGGCGGGCGGCCTTCTTGCGCTTGGCTTCCTTGCGCTTGCGTTTGACGCTCGGCTTCTCGTAGTGCTCGCGGCGGCGGGCCTCAGCCAGGATGCCGCTCTGCTGGATCTTCTTGTTGAAGCGTCGGAGCGCGCTCTCGAAGGTCTCGTTCTCCCCCACGCGGACCTCAGCCAATCTGGTGTGTCACCTCCTACCGGCCGACCTGTGCCGTTCGCGACCCCCCCGGCCACAGGGACGTCGCGTGCACTGGCCGCCGGCCGGATGGCCGCGCCCGTGCAAGGGCCCGCTGAGTCTAGTCGAGGCCGAACCCCCGGGTCAAACGGGAGGGCGATCGACCGAGGCGGTGTCGGCGCCTACCCGGGGGGCCAGTTGAAGCTGCGCCCGCCGAGGAGATGGAAGTGCAGATGCTCGACGGTCTGGCCGCCCCAGCGACCGACGTTGCTCACGATCCGGTAGCCCTGCTCGCTGATCCCCTCGCGGCGCGCGATCCCCGCAGCCACGGCGAAGAGCCGACCGAGGAGCGCCCCGTCCTGCTCGGTGAGCTCGCGGGCCGACGGGATGTGCCGCCGCGGCATGAGCAGGACATGCGTCGGCGCGCGGGGCGCGATGTCGCGGATGGCGATGACCTCGTCGTCGTCGTGCACGCGGGTCGAGGGAAGCTCCCCCGCCACGATCCGGCAGAAGAGGCAGCCCGGCTCAGGCATCGGTGGTGTCACCCGAGGCAGCAACGCGGGACCCTGGCCGCCGCAGGGAGGGGCACGGCATGGGAGTTCCTCCGGCTGAATGGTCGACCGGGCCGCGCCGCGATGCGGCCGCCCTGCGCCGTCGGCAGGCTAGTCTACCCGCTCCGCCTCGAGCGCCACCCACTCGCCCTCCGTTTCCCGTTCCCGCACGGCCAGCCCGACCGCCTCGAACGCGCGACGGACGTCCGGCTCCCGGTCGACGAAGATCCCGCTGGCGACCAGGCGCCCTGGCGGTCGCCCGCGGGATGCGGGCCGAAGCTCTGCGGCCAGGAGCGACGCGAGCTCGACGAGCAGCGACGCGATGAGGTTCGCCAGCACGAGGTCGAATGCGGGGGCGCCGCTCGGCAACGAGCCGGACCGGAACCGGGTGCGTCGCGCGAGCCGGTTGCGCCGCGCATTCGCCGCGGCAGTCTCCACCGCAAGCGAGTCGGTGTCCACGCCGAACACGCTGGCGGCGCCAAGCCGGAGCGCCGCCAGGCCCAGGATTCCCGAGCCGCAACCCACGTCCAGCACGCGCGCACCTTCGAGGCGCCCTTCGAGCGCGTGGCGCTCGAGTGCCCGCAGGCACAGCCGTGTCGTGGGGTGCAGGCCGGTGCCGAAGGCGGCGCCCGGATCGAGGGCCAGCACGACATCCCCCTCGCGTCGGCGGTATCTGCGCCAGCTCGGCCGGATGACGATCCGATCCCCCACGCGCAGGACGGGGAACTGCCGCTTCCAGGCCGCCGACCAGTCGGCCTCCCTGAGCCGACGGACCTCGAGGTCTCCCACGGGCCGGAGCCCGAAGGCCTGCAGGTGTCCCAGCGCCGTCCGCGCCGCGTCGATCGCACGGCCGGCCGTCTCGCCCGCCTCCGGGAGGTACGCCCGCACAGTGACCGGGCGATCGGGATCGATCCGCGCCTCCAGCCCGTCGAGCACCAGCTCGTATGCCGGTTCGATGGCGACACCACCGCCCGCGACGCGGGAGAGTATCTCGCTGACGGCCTCGACGGCCTCCTGGTCGGCTGCGACGGAGAGCTCGAGCCAGCCGCGGTCGTCCGACCCGGCCTCAGCCGATCGCGTCGCGCACCTTCTCGAAGAGGCCGCCGCCCTTCGAGCTGACCGCTTCGCCGCTCTCGGCCGCGAGCGCCTCGAGCAGCTCCCGCTGCCGCTTCGTCAGGTGAACGGGCACCCGGACATCGACGAGCACGTGGAGGTCGCCCCGCACGCCCGGGCGCCGCAGGTGCGGCACACCCTGCCCGCGCAGGCGGATCTCGCTGCCGGGCTGGGTACCCGGCTTGATCTCGACCTCCTCTTCTCCCTCGGCCGTCGGAACCCGCAGACGCGCCCCGAGGGACGCCTGGGAGATCGAGATCGGCAGCTCGTAGAACAGCTCCGTGCCGTCGCGCCGGAGACTGGGATGTGGCTCGACGTGTACGACCACGTACAGGTTGCCCGCCGCTCCGCCGCGCGGTCCGGCTTCTCCCTCGCCGGTGAGGCGGATCTGGTGGCCTTCATCGATCCCGGCGGGGACGGCAACCCGCAGCCGACGCTTGCGCTCGACCCTCCCCTCCCCGCGACAGGCCGAGCAGGGCTGCTCGACGATGTGTCCCTCGCCGTGGCAGCGCGGACAGGGCGACACGCTGACCATCTGGCCGAGCATCGTGGCGCGCACGGTGCGGATCTCGCCCTGGCCGTTGCAGCGCGGACAGGTCGTCGGGCTGCTCCCGGGCTCGGCGCCGCTGCCGTCGCAGCGCTCACAGCGGTCGAGCGCGTTGAACTCGACCTCCTTCTCCGTTCCCCGGATGGACTCGACGAACGTCAGGTGCAGGTCATAGCGCAAATCCGCACCGGACGGCCTGCGGGCACGGCGCGTGGGGCCCGCGGCCGCGCCGCCGAAGAACGCATCGAAGATGTCGCCGAAGCCCTGGAAGCCCGTGAAGGGTGCGCCCTCCGGCGCGCCGCCGCCCACGCCGGCACGCCCGAACATGTCGTACGCCTGACGGCGCTGGGGATCCGAGAGCACCTGGTATGCCTCGTTGATCTCCTTGAAGCGCGCGTCGGCCCCGCGTTCGGTGCTGACGTCGGGATGCCACTGCTGCGCCAGCCTGCGAAAGGCCTTCTTGATCTCGGCATCGCTGGCCCCGCGCTCGACGCCGAGGATCTCGTAGTAATCGCGTTCGCTCACCATGGATGTGCCGAGAGTATAGGAAACCGGCGACGCCGTACCGGGAGCTGGGGCCACGCCGCACGGCACGAGCCGGGGCGGGACGTCCACTGGCGCCTGGGCCCCCGGCACAGGCCGCTCACGCGACGCCGTCCGGGCACCGCGCGAGCCCGCCCACTGGCGTCCGGGCCTGCGGCACGGGGACGCTGCGCGACCCACTGCCGCACGGCGACGCGACCGGGTGGCGAGCCCGCCCACTGGCGTCCGGGCCTCCCGGGTACGATCCCACTGTGACCCCGTTTCGTGGCGTCGACGCCGCTGCCGCCCGACGTTTCCTCGTGCTGCGCCACCACCTGGCCCCGCCGCGTGCGCTTCCCGCCGGCCCGGAGGGCGTCCTGGCCGCGGTCGAGCGCGTGGGATCGCTGCAGTTCGACCCGCTCGCCGTGGCGGGCCGGAACCACGACCTCGTGCTCCATGCCCGCGTTCGCGACTACGACCCCCGCTGGGTGGACGACCTCCTGTACGGCCGGCGGCTGCTGTTCGAGGCGCTCAACAAGGGGTTGAGCCTGCTGCCCACGCATGAGCTCCCCTGGTACCGCATCACCTGGGAGCGGCGCGGCGCGGCGCACGCAGGCGGGACCTTCCAGACCCATGCCGATCTGGTCGACCAGATCCTGGAGCGGATCCGGCGGGATGGCCCGATCAGCTCGCTCGACCTGGGACGCGGCGCGACGATCGACTGGTACTGGGGCCCCACGAGCTCGCACCGCGCCGTCCTCGAAGCGCTCTCCGAGGCCGGGCTGCTCGGCCTGGCCAGGCGGGAGGGCAACCGGCGCTACTACGACCTGATCGAGCGCCTCTTCCCCGCCGGGCTCCTCGCGACGCGCGTGGATGAGCGCGAGCAGCTCCTCCACAAGCTCCTCTCGCGGTACCGCGGGCAGGGCCTGCTGGGCGCGAGCGGGCCGGCCGAGCTGTGGGGCGGGATCCGTCCCGTGGAGACAGCCGACGGCGGACAGGTCCCCGCGACGACGCGGGCGGCGCTGCTCGCCGAGCTCGTCGAGCGCGGCGACCTCGTCCCAGTGGAGGTGGAGGGGTGCCGCGGACGTCGCCACGTCCTGGCCACGGAGATTCCACTCCTCGAGCAGGCGGAACGGGAGGTCGTCGCGGGCGCTGCAGCGGAGCGCCCGGCGGGACTCGATCCGCAGGTGACATTCCTCGCGCCGCTCGATCCGTTCGTCTGGGATCGCGACCTGCTACGCCGGCTCTTCGCCTTCGACTACACCTGGGAGGTGTACGTGCCGGCGGCGCGGCGGCGCTGGGGGTACTACGTCCTGCCCGTGCTCTTCGGCGACCGCCTGGTGGGGCGAATCGAACCGCGCATCGAGCGGGCGAGCGGCGCCATCCGGCTGCTTCACCTCTGGTGGGAGCCCTGGTTCGACCCGCTCGAGACGCCCGGCTTCGTCGCCGCGCTGGCGGCCGCACTCGACGCCTACCGCCGTTTCGGCGGCGCGGACGTGGTGCAGTGGCCCGGCGATCGCAGCGCGCGGACGCTCGCGCGCGCCGTGGCCGCCACCGGCCTGCTTCGGGTTCGGAGCGCTCGGGTTCGGAGCGCTCGGGCGCGCGCTCCGCAGGCGCGAGCTCCGCGGGCACGAGCCGCTCGGGCGCGAGCTCCGCAGGCGCCGCACGCGGCATCGCCTGGAGCGCCCTGAGCACCGGCGCGCAACGCCGCTCCCGGCGAGCGCGTCGCCGGTACGATGC
>JBJKRK010000309.1:0-9144 GCA_046704705.1 Candidatus Limnocylindrales bacterium
GTACCGGCCAGCGCTGGCGCGCCGGGCGATGTCGGCGGTCCCGGCGCCGTCCCGGCCACAGGGGCCAGGGCGGGCGGCGCGTGCACGGGCTGTGGAGCGCCGCTTCCCGTCGGGGCCCGCTTCTGCACGATCTGCGGGACGCTCGCCGACTGACCGCTCGCCCGACTGACCGCTCGCCGCGCCCTTCAGGTAGCGGACTGGAGGCGCCCGGGAGAGCTCAGGCGGCGGTGCGGATCACGCTCGACGGGCGCATCGTCTCGTGGAGCAGATCGAGGAAGATCGCCGACCAGAGCATCGCCTCGTCGGCGTGGAACAGGCCGAACCGACCGCGATACGGTCGGAGAGCGTCGAGCCCCGGAGGCTGCGACGGGCCGCCCGCCGGTGGCGCCAGGACCTCCCAGAACGTCCCGTCGCGCTCGACGAGCTGGCGGTATGTCTCGATGCCCGGGGTCGCCCGCGCCGGGTCCTCGGCGTGCAACAGCGACAGGTAGATGACGCCGAGCGAGGTCCAGATCGCGGTTCCCTGGTAGTCGGGGACGAACGCACGCTGCACGGGGTCCTCGAGCCCGCGGTCCCGCCGCAGGGCGTAGCGCAGCGGGAGTGGCGTCGCGTAGCCCTGCCGGTCCAGCCAGCGGAGCGCCGGGCCGCGTCCCAGCCCGGCGTCGACCACGCCGGTGAAGAAGGGCCAGAGGCTCGAGTCGCCCGCCGCATCGTCGACGCCGGCGGATTCGCCGAAATGGTCGCCCCGCCAGAAGGCCGCGACCAGGCGGTCCACGGCCCCTGCCGGCACCGGGTCCGGGACCCACTGTGTCTCCGCCAGCGTGCGCGAGAGGAGCGCGACCATCGTGTTGGCGTAGCAGTTCGAGCCCAGGCGCACGGTGTCGCGGTGCGTCGAGAAGCGACGATCGGTCCGGACCATGCCGCTGAGCGGATCGACGACCTCCCGGCCGTACCGTTCGACCTCCCCGGCGAGCCAGCCCGCGTGGCGCGTGACCAGGCGGTCGGCCCGGCAGACGCGCAGCGCATGGAGCAACCAGGGAAGCGAGTCGACGCCGCAGGCGTAGACGTCGGCGGGTCGGCGTCCCGCAAAGATGGTGGTCGTGACCCGCCCACCGTCGGCCCAGGCCTCCAGGGCCCAGGCCAGGCTCGACTCCAGGCGATCGCGGTATCCGAGGCGCACCAGCGCGTCCGCGCTGAACCCCAGGTCGCGCGTCCAGAACTGTCGGAAGTGGCCGCCGCTGGCGGCGAGTCGGTGCCCATTCCAGCAGGCCTCGATCGCAGCACGGCAGATTGCCGCGGCGTCACCGTCGAACCGTCGCGGACCGAACCAGCGCCGCCGCAGCGAGCGCGCCGCGCTCGTGGGATAGCTGGGGAGGATCGCGGGCTGGAGGATGGCGCGCCAGCCTGTCGCCGCCGGTCGTTGGGCAGCGCGGCTACGCTCGGGCGTCAGGCGATCGGCCGTCCGCAATTGCCGCAGAAACGCGCGCCCGCAGCGAGATCGGCGCCGCACCCGGCGCACTTGTTCTGGTCGGTCGGAGCCCCGCAGTTGCTGCAGAACTTCTCCGAGCCGATCGGTTTCCCGCAGTTCGAGCAGACGGTCGCGCGCGCTGAAACGTCGCCGGTGAAGACCGTCTCGTGGGCCATCTTCTCCCGCATCTGCTGGAGCTCGACCTGCGTGCGCTCGGCCTCCATCTCCGCCGCAAGCTTCGGGGCGCAGCTCACGCACAGCCCGCGCGCCTCGTTCCAGCAGGTCTCGTCGACCCACTTGTTGCAGCGCGGGCAGCGCGTGAAGAGCGGCATGATCTCGTTTGCCGCCTTCTTGAGCGCCTCGTCCCGCGCTCCGCGATCCACCACATTGCGCGCCGTGTCGGCAGCGCGACTGGCCCCCCAGAGGCCCCCGAACATGCTCGAGGCTCCGGAGAGAATGGTGCCCGCGGTCCCCAGCTGGGACCGTACGAACTCGCTCTTGTAGCCGCTGCGACAGATGTCGCAGTGAAACTCGAACTGGTACCCGTTTTCGTCCGAGAGATCCGTGTAGTTCTCGGTGAAGGGCGTGAACCCGGGCATCGACCTGCCTCCCTCAGCCTGTCCGACGGCCACTCGGGCGTCCCCCCGCGGTCCGCCGCTCGAGCGGGCATCCTCACTCCGCGGCCATCGTAGCGTCCCGGCCGACCGCGCGACACCCCTCCCGCGGCGTGGCGGGATGAGCCGTCGTCGGGGATGCCGCCTCCCTGCGATACTCCTGATGATGATCGACGCCCTTCCCTCGCACGACATCTCCCTCGACGAGATCCGGGCCGCTGCCCGGCGCATCGCGCCGCGCGTCAGCCGCACCCCGATGCTCGCCTCGCGCACGGCAGCCCGTCTGGTGGAGGAGCGGCACGGCATCCGTCTCTCCGATGGACCGCGGGCGGACGGTCAGCCGCGCCTGTTCGTGAAGGCCGAGCACCTTCAGGTGACGGGTTCATTCAAACCGCGCGGTGCGCTGAACAAGATCGCCGCGCTCACCGATGCGGAGCGGGCACGCGGCCTGATCGCACTGTCGGCCGGCAATCACGCGCAGGGGGTCGCATACGCCGCTTCGAGCGAGGGCGTGCACGTGACCGTCGTGATGCCCGCCGGCGCGTCGGTCGCCAAGGCCGCGGCGGCAGCGGGGTACGGCGCGGAAGTCATCCTGCACGGCGAGCACGTCGGGGAGGCGGCGACGCGCCTCGAGCGCGTCCGCGCCGAGCGGGATCTGGTGTACGTGCACCCGTTCAACGACCCGGCGATCATCGCGGGGCAGGGTACGGTCGGGCTCGAGATCCTGGCCGACCTGCCCGAGGTCGACGTGATCGTCGTCGGCGTCGGCGGCGGTGGGCTGTGCTGCGGGATCGCCGCGGCGGCGCGCCAGCTGCGTCCCGCCGTGCGGGTCTACGGGGTCGAGCCCGAGCGCAGCAACGCCCTCTCGCTCGCGCTGGCCGCAGGGCACGTCGTCGACCTGGAGCCGTTCAGCATCGCCGACGGCCTGGGCGCCCCGTACGCCGGCGACTGGACCATCGACCTGGCGCGCCGGTATGTCGAGTCGATCGTGCTGATCGACGACGCCACGATCGCCGCGGGGATGCGCTTCGCGCTGGAGCGGATGAAGCAGTTGCTCGAGCCGGCAGGCGCGGCGGCCCTGGCAGCGGCGCTGGCGGGCAGGATTCCGCTCGGGCCCGGCGAGACCGTGTGCGTGGTGGCATCCGGCGGCAATGTCGACCTCGCCCGCCTGCCCGACCTGCTCGAGCTCGCCGAGGCGGTCGACTGGTGGTGACAGCGGCGGCGGACGCGCGCGATGTCGATGCAGCGCAGGTCGACGCGCACGATGTCGATGCGGCGCAGGTCGTGGCCGTGCCCGACGTGGGAGCGGCCGGGCTGGCCGGGTGGCCGATCAGCCCGGGCCGGGTGGCCGATCAGCCAAGGCCGAGTTCGTGCAGCCGTCTCTCGCCGAATCCCGCGTGGTGCGCCAGCTCATGGACCAGGGTGCGGCGCACCTCCTCCGCCAGCTCGGCGGGGTCCGGAAAGTCCTGTTCGAGGGGCAGCCGGAACAGCGTGATCTTGTTGGGCCAGGGGACCCAGCCCGCGCCGTACTCGGTGGGCGGGGTCCCCTCGTATAGCCCGTAGAGCATCTCGCCCCGCCGCAGGCCGCTCGTGTGACGTTGCTCTGCGCTCGGAACGTCGTCGATGACGATCGCCACCTCCTCGAGGAGATGCCGGAGAGGCCCCGGCAGGCCCTCGATGGCGCGCTCGACCGCCTGCTCGAACTCCGACGCGGGCAGGCCCGGGCGGTTCGAGACCCGCGATACGGGGGCGGAACCGCCGCGCACAGGACGGCGGTGGTGCTGCATACCCCGGCGTCGGATCGGCATGGCCACATGCTAGGCGGTGGAGCCATCGGCGGCCAGCCCGCCCGACGCCAACGAGAACCTGCAGGTCGACTCGGCCGGAAGCCGGAGGTCGAGCGCATCCTCCACGTTCGCAACTGCGTGTGCGCCGATGCCAAGTCCGAGGTGATCGAGACGATCCTTGCCCGCGCGCTCGCCGTCCGGGATGCATGACCGCCGCGTGGGACAATCCGCGCATGTCTGAGCTTCCCGAGCACCTCCGCGCGCTGATCGCGGAGATCGAGACGGAGATCGGCGAGTCTGCTCCGAACGGAGGTGGAGACGGACTCCTGCCGCACGAGCGGGAGGAACTCGCGACCGGGTCCGGGCCGCAGACCGAAGCGCCGCCCGAGGTGGGCGCCTCCGCAACGACCGGGGACCGCCCGGTCGAGGGGGCGGTCCGGCAGATCCTGCAGGAGATCGGTGAGGACCCTGACCGACCCGGTCTGGCCGGCACTCCCGAGCGTGTCCACCGGATGTACGTGGAGCTCACCGCCGGATACCATGTCGACCCGCGCCGGCTGATCAACGGGGCGATCTTCGACGTCGCCTACAGCGAGATGGTGGTCGTCAAGGAGATCCCCTTCCACAGCCTGTGCGAACACCATCTCTTGCCCTTCTTCGGCACCGCGGCGGTCGGCTATCTGCCGCGCGGCCGCGTGATCGGGCTCTCCAAGATCCCCCGGATCGTCGAGATGTACGCGCGCCGTCTCCAGCTGCAGGAGCGCATGACCCAGCAGGTCGCCGATTTCCTCCAGGAGCAGCTCGACCCGCTCGGCGTCGGTGTGATCATCGAGGCAACGCATCTCTGTACCGTGATGCGCGGCGTGCGCAAGAGCGGCACCGTGATGACAACCTCCGCGCTCCTCGGATCGTTTCGCAGCCGGGACAAGACGCGCGCGGAGTTTCTGGCCCACGTGGAACGGCGATCCAACCCGCTGTAAACGAGGGGCGCGGCTGTTCGCGGTGGGGTGCGCCTGTTCCCCGTGGGGTCCGCCTGTTCCCCGTGGGACGCACCCGTCGCCGTGGGCACCTTCGTTCCCCGTGGGACGCGCTCGTCCCCCGTCGGACGCGCTCGCTCCCCGAGGGCGCGCTCGATTACCGTCGACGCGCTCGCTCCCCGAGGGCGCGATCGATCGCCGTGGAGCCAACACCCGCTCGTCGTGCGGCCATCACCCGCTCGCCGTGCGGCTATGATTCGCCCCCATGAGTGAGCGGCCCATCAAGGTCCTCATCGCGAAGCCCGGTCTCGACGGCCACGACCGCGGGGCGAAGGTGCTTGCCCGCGGTCTGCGGGACGAAGGATTCGAGGTCATCTACACCGGGCTGCGACAGACTCCCGAGATGATCGCCTCGGCAGCGCTCCAGGAGGACGTGGACGTCGTCGGGCTCTCGATCCTGTCGGGGGCGCACATGACCCTGCTGCCGCGGGTCTGCGAGCTGCTGCGCGACGAGGGCCTGGACGATGTCCTCGTGACGGCCGGCGGCATCATTCCCGACGATGATGTCGCCGCGCTCCAGGCCGCTGGCGTCAGCCGGATCTTCGGCCCCGGCACCGCGATCGGGGAGGTTGCCGACTTCATCCGGGCAAGCGTGCGTCGCCGGGACTGAGCATGGAGGAGCCGGCAGCGCGCGCGACCGTCGGCGCGCCGCGAGCCGAACCGCCCGATCCGCCGGAGGGCCCCCCTCCACCCCTCGCGCGCGCTCGACACCTCACCGAGCGGGCACGGAGCGGGGATCGCCGTGCCCTGGCGCGACTCCTCACCGAGGTGGAGAACCGGAGCGTGGTTGCCGAGGAGGCGCTGCGGATCCTCTATCCGCTGGCGGGCCGCGCGCACCTCGTTGGCGTGACGGGCGCGCCGGGGTCCGGCAAGAGCACGCTGGTCGCCGCGCTGGTGGCTCAGGCGCGGCGCGATGGGCGGCCCGTGGCCGTCGTGGCCATCGATCCGTCGAGCCCGATCACGGGTGGCGCGATCCTGGGCGACCGCGTGCGGATGCAGGAGCATGCGGGCGACAGGGACGTGTTCATCCGCTCGATGGCCTCCCGCGGTCACGCCGGAGGCCTCGCGGCCGCGTCCGTCGCGGCAGCCGCCGTGCTCGACGCGGTCGGGTTCCCCCTGATCTTCCTCGAGACCGTCGGTACCGGTCAGGGGGAGGTGGAGGTTGCCGCCGTTGCGGACACGACCATCGTGGTCGAAGCGCCCGAGATGGGCGACGAGGTGCAGGCGATCAAGGCAGGCCTGCTCGAGGTGGCCGACCTCGTGGTGGTGACCAAGGGGGACCGCCCGGGCGCGCAGCGCGCCGCGGCGCAGTTGCGCGCGATGCTGGCGCTCGGTGAACGGCCCGGTGGGGGCGATCGCGTGGCCGGGCCGAAGCGCCCGCCGGTGCTGCTCGTCACCGCACCGTCCGGAGAGGGGATCGATACGCTACTCGCCACGCTCGACCAGCGCTGGCAGGTACCGGACCGCACCGACGCGGATGTCGTGCGCCGCGCCCGTGCCTCGACACAGCTCGAGGGAGTGCTCGCCGAGCGCTTGCGCCAGCGGCTTCGTGCCGCTCCGTACGAGCGCGAGACAGCACGGCTGGTCCAGGCGATCGCCGACCACGAGCTGGATCCGTACACCGCGGCCGACCGACTCCTTTCCCTGGTCGGGCACGCAGCGGAGGGCTGACAGGCCACGGCGGCGCAGCCGCTCGACCTGAACTCGACCTGAAGCCTCACTCGACCTGAAGCCCGACTCGACCTCAACTCGACTTGAAGCCGGGTCGAGCTGACTCGACCTGAAGCCCGACTCGACCTGAACTCGACCTGAACTCGACCTGAGGCTGGGTCGTCCGCGCGCGCGACGGGGTCGCGTCTCCCAGCCTGCCGCGCTACGCTTCCAAGACACGAGGCCGCCCAGCTCGGCCCTCGTGGCCGCCGCATCGAATCTTCCGGCCGTTGGTTGCGAGAGGAGCATCCCATGCAGATACGGACCGTCCTCGTGTGTGGCGCCGGGCTCATGGGCCACGGCATCGGGCAGGTCTGCGCGGCTGCCGGGCGCCAGGTCTTCCTGTTCGAGCCGGATCGGGCGCGCGCCGAGGCAGGGCGTGCCCGGATCGCGGGCAACCTGGAGCGGGCGGCCTCGAAAGGGAAGCTCACGGCGGAGGCGCGCGACGAGACCATGGCCCGGATCCGCATCGCCGATTCCCTGGGTGCCGCGGCGGCGCAGGCCGACCTAGTCGTGGAGGCCGTCTTCGAAGACGAGGAGGTCAAGCGCCGCCTGTTCGCCGAGCTGAGCCAGCGGGCCAGTGAGCACGCGATCCTTGCCTCCAATACGAGTTCCATCAGCATCACCCGTCTCGCCGCGGCGGTCGCTCCCTCGCGCCGGCCCCAGTTCGTCGGCATGCACTTCTTCAGCCCCGTCCACGTGATGCCGCTCATCGAGCTCGTGCGCGGCGTCGAGACTTCCGACGAGACGGAGCAGGCAGTCCGGCAGCTCGCGAAGGAGATCGGCAAGGACGTCATCGTCAGCCGCGACCGCCCGGGGTTCATCGTCAACCGCGTGTTGATGCCGCTGCTCGTCGAGGCGATGCACGCGTACGAAGAAGGGCTCGGGACGCCCGAGGACATCGACAAGGGCTGTCGGCTCGGGCTCAACCACCCGATGGGCCCGCTCGAGCTCGCCGACTTCATCGGCCTGGACGTGTGCCTCCACGTGCTCGAGGTGCTGCACGAGGGCTTTCACGAGCCGCAGTTCGTCCCGCCGCCCATCCTGCGGCAGCTCGTGGACGCCGGCTACCTGGGCCAGAAGACCGGGCGCGGCTTCTACACGTACCCCCGCGAGACGGCCTGAGACGCCCCCGGGTGCGGGGGGAGCAGACCTTCCCGCGGCCGCTCACGCGCCCTGCCCCGCCCTGCCGGCTCACCTGACCCTCCATGCCGGCTCACCTGCCCCCGGCCGCTGCCCCGCCGCGCCGCTGCCGGCTCACCCGCTCGGCCGCCCACCCGCCCGGGCCGGCAATGCCGGACACCCTCGGGTATACGATGCGGTCATGAGCGCGCAACCCTTCGATTCCTCGCCCGGCCCGAGCGGCCAGGTCTTCATCGCGTCCGCCGTACGCACCCCGATCGGGAAGTTCGCCGGCAGCCTCGCCGAGGTGCCCGCCACGACGCTCGGGGGGATCGCGATCCGTGCCGCGGTGGAGCGCGCTGGAGTGCCGTCCGACGGCGTGGATGAGGTGCTGATGGGCCAGGTCCTGCAGGCGGGTGCCGGGCAGGCGCCGGCGCGCGTGGCCGCGCTGAAGGGCGGCCTCGCCCCGTCGACCGGCGCCACGACGATCAACCGCGTCTGTGGCTCGGGGCTGAAATCGATCATGCTGGCCGCCGCGGAGATCCGGGCCGGCGACGCCGAGGTCATCGTTGCCGGTGGCATGGAGAACATGAACCTCGGGCCATACCTGCTCCCCAGGGCGCGTTTCGGCCTCCGCCTGGGGAACGCCGAGCTGATCGACGCGACGGTCATGGACGGCCTCTGGTGCAGCTTCGAGGACTGCCACATGGGGACGCACGCAGAACGGGTTGCGGCACACTCCGTCGTCAGCCGCGAGGACCAGGACCGGTTCGCGCTGGAGAGCCACCGGAGGGCGGTCGCTGCCATCGATGCGGGCCGCTTCGCTGACGAGACGGTGCCGGTCCCCGTGCGCCGCGGAAAGGAAGAGGTCCTCTTCACGACCGACGAGGGCCCACGACGTGACACGTCGCTCGAGGCGCTCGCCCGTCTCCGGCCGGCCTTCCCGCTTCCGGGGCGAGAGCCGGGCGATGCTGACCCGGTCGGCTCGGTCACCGCGGGGAACGCGCCCGGCATCACGGACGGCGCCGCAGCCACGGTGGTCGCCAGCGAGCGCGCCGTCGAGCGACTCGGCCTCCGGCCGCTCGCGCGGATCGTCGGCTACAGCCAGGCCGACGTGGAGCCGAAGTGGCTGTTCCTCGCGCCCGTGGCTGGCGTCCGCAGGCTGCTCGAGCGGGTGGAGCTGTCCCTCGAGGCGTTCGACCTCATCGAGATCAACGAGGCGTTCGCGGCGCAGACGCTGGCCGACGGGCGAGAGCTGGGCTTCGACTGGGCCAAGGTGAATGTCAACGGCGGCGCGATCGCGCTGGGACACCCGATCGGGGCGAGCGGCGCGCGCATCGTCGCGACGCTGCTGCACGAGCTGCGTCGCCGGGAGGGCCGCTACGGGCTGGCCACGCTCTGCCTGG
>JBJKRK010000310.1:0-4195 GCA_046704705.1 Candidatus Limnocylindrales bacterium
GCCCCCAGCCCGCCAGGCCGAAGAACGGCACGTCCGAGCCAAGTCGGGCCGCCAGGTCGGTGAACTGTCCCGCCCGCGGATGCAGGTTCCACGCCGCGGCGGCAAGCCGGAGCGCGCAGGCGGCGTCGCTGCTGCCGCCGCCCAGGCCGGCCCCGACGGGCGTGTGTTTGTGGAGCTCGAACGCCAGCGTCGGCAGCGGGCGGCCGCTCCACTCGCGCAGGAGGGCGGCGGCTCGCAGGACCAGGTTCTCGCCAACCGGGCCACATGACTCGCCCGTCTCCCGCAGGCTGTCTGCCTCCAGGCGCGCCGGAACCCGGACCGCCAGCCTGTCCCCCAGCTCGAGCGGCGCCAGCACCGAGCGCAGCTCGTGGTAGCCGTCGGGACGCCGACCGACCACCTCGAGCACGAGGTTGATCTTCGCCGGGGCGACGCCGCGGAGCGGCGGGACCGCGGGCGCCCGCAGACGGCGGGCGGGAACGGCCATGGCTCCGCCGGAGGGCCGGGAAGCGCTGGAGTCGGGGGCGAACCGGCCGGTCGTGACGCTCATTGGGGCACCGGCCCTACTCGTGGGAGCAGCGATGCCGGCCCAACGCAGCCGCCGCTCGTGGCGCGACCACCCAGGCGGCAACAGCGCCGTTCACGGCAACACGGCCACGGGCTCGTCGAGATACCCGGCCAGCGCAACCCACTCGGCGACCGCGAGGGTCTGCGGCCGCCGCTCCGGCGCGATCCCCGCCTGCCCGAGCGCGGCCGCCACGCGGTCTCGTCCCACCCCGGGCAGCTGGCGCGCGAGGACGTTGTGCAGCATCTTGCGGCGTTCGCGGAACCCGGCCTGCACCACACGCCACAGGCGTTCCTCGGCGGGCTCGGGCAGCGCCCGCGGCCGGACTGTGCCGACGAGCACGGCCGAATCGACCTCCGGGGCGGGTTCGAAGGCCGCAGCCGGGACGCTGCGGGCGACGTGGACGTCCGCGTGGTACTGCACGAAGACCGACAGGTAGCTCATCGCCCCCGCTGGCGCGGCGATCCGTGCGGCGACCTCGGCCTGGAGCATGAGCACGAAGCGCTCGGGGCGCGGTTCCTGCCCGAGCAGGTGGTGCAGGACGGGGCTCGTGATGTGGTATGGGAGGTTCGCCACGACCTCGAACGGCGGCGCGAGGATGTCGCCGGCCGGCAGCGCGAGGGCGTCGCCCTCCAGCAGCACGAGCTGGCCGGGACCGGGCTCGACCCGATCCGCTGCCTCCGGCGCGGCAGACGCGAGCCGCTCCGCGAAGCGCTGCCGCAGCAGGTCTGCCAGGCGACGGTCGATCTCCACCGCGACGACCCCGGCCCCCGCCGCGAGCAGCGCGCCCGTCAGGATACCGAGGCCCGGTCCGATCTCCAGCACGCGCCGCGCCGGTACCACATCCGCCTCCGCGACGATGCAGGCGAGGACGTCGGCATCGGTGAGGTGGTTCTGCCCGAGCGCCCTGCGCGCCGCCAGGTTGTGCGCCCGCAGGTACCGACGGACTCCCTCCGGACCGAGACGGAGGGGATCCAGCGGGTCGGCGGCCGGCGCCCTCACTCCACCAGCTTCAACGATGGCCGGGCGTCCAGCGCCGAGCCGGCCCGTTCTCCGGCCCGGGCGCGGAAGAACCCTGCCGCCCCGATCATCGCGGCGTTGTCGGTGCACAGGCCGGGGCGAGGGACGATCAGCGGAATCCCCAGCGCGCGAGCGCGTCCCGCGATTCGCTCGCGGAGCGCGGAGTTGGCCGCGACGCCGCCCCCGAGCACGATGGCGCGCGCGTCGCACTCCTCGGCCGCCCGCCCGGTCTTGGTCGCGAGCACGTCTACGACGGATTCCTGGAACCCGTAGGCGAGCTCGGCCACCGTTGACGCCGCGAGCCCCCCGTCGTCCGCACCGCCGTCCTCCCGGAGCGCCTGCACCGAACGCCGCGCGGCGGTCTTCAGCCCGCTGAAGCTGAAGTCGTACGAGGTGCCGAGCCACGCTCTGGGGAACACGACGTCGCGCCGGACCGCGCCGGCCGCGGCTTTCATGATGGCCGGCCCACCCGGATACGAGAGGCCGAGCAGCCGGCCCACCTTGTCGAAGGCCTCGCCGGCGGCATCATCCACCGTCTGCCCCAGGAGCCGGTACTGCAGGTGATCCTGCATCTCGACCAGGAACGTGTGGCCCCCGCTGACCACAAGCGCGATCAACGGAAAGGGTGGCGCGGCATGTTCGGGTTCGTCGGGATCGAGCAGCCAGGCGGCGTAGATGTGGCCCTCCAGGTGGTTCACCGGCACGAGCGGGAGGCCGTGCACGTACGCCAGCGTCTTCGCGAAGTTGATGCCGACGAGGAGCGAGCCGGCGAGTCCGGGACCGTGCGTCACGGCCACGGCCTCGATCGCGGACCAATCGTCGATGCCCGCCCCGGCCCGGGCCTCCTCGAACACCGGCACGATCCAGCGCAGGTGCGCCCGGGCGGCCACCTCAGGGACGATCCCGCCCGTGGCCGCGTGCAGCGCGACCTGGCTGGCCACGACGCTGGCGCGAATCCGGCGGCCGCGCTCGACCACCGCCACGGCAGTCTCGTCGCAGGAAGTCTCGACGGCGAGGATCAGGCCGCTGCCCTGAGCGCTCACCGGCACCACCGCGCGCCGGCGCCCACGCCGACCCAGACGCCGTCGATCCCGACTCCCCGACTCACGCGTGGTCCTCGAGGCCGACGCGCGCGGCGAGCGCCGCGGCCAGCCGCGCGACGCGGCGGCGCATCTCGCGTGACGTCAGTTCGTCGGTGGTCATGATGAGCGCATCCTCGTTGTTGTCGGTGTAGTAGCGCGTCCGGACACCCACCGGTCGGAACCCGTACTTCTGGTACAGGCGCTGCGCCGGGGTGTTCGAGACCCGCACCTCGAGGGTCGCCACGGACGCCCCCACGGACTCGGCGAGCCCGAGGAGGTGCAGCAGCATCGCCTGCCCGACGCCGGACCGGCGGTGGTCGGGCGCAACGGCGAAGGTGGTGATGTGGGCCTCGTCCACCATCAGCCAGAGGCCGGCGTAGCCGAGGATCTCGTCGCCGGAGCGCGCCACGATGTAGCGGGCCAGCCGGTTGGTCTCCAGCTCCTGCTGGAAGGCGAAGCTCGGCCAGGGTGTCGTGAAGCTCGCCGCCTCGATGCGGTGCACGGCCGGGATGTCGACAAGGCGCATCGTGTCGACGCGGAGCTTCAGCGGAGGTCGCGCGACCACGAGATCTCCCCGTGTTGTTCCGTGATCCCGCGCGGAAGCGTGACGTACTCCGGCACCAGCTCGGCCAGGTCCGCCACCGCACCGTCCGCGAGCGCGCGGCCGCCCAGGGAAAGCAGCGCGGCACCCATCGCCTCCTGTGCGGCGGCTCCCAGCCGGAGCGCCGGCCCGGGCAGACCGGTGTTCGCCACGTCGACCGCGGCGAGTGTGCAGCCGTCGAGCAGCGCCTCCAGCGGTTCGCGCCCGGCAAGGAGTCGGGGGGCCTCGAGGGCTGTCGGAAGCGGCTCATCCCCGGAACCATCGGCCGCCAGCCGGTACCGGGCCAGGTACCGGTCGCTTGGGCCGGCCGGCAGCGCCACCGCGACCTCGCTTCCGTGCGTCCGGGAATCGGCCGCACGGAACGCCGCAAGCGCGAGCGCCATGGTCGACGGGACACCGACGATCGGGCGGTGCAGGCCGTACGCGAGCGCCTTCGCCGTCGCCAGTCCGACACGCAACCCCGTGAAGCTGCCCGGTCCGGTGCCCGCCACGACCGCCTCGACATCGCGAAGCGTCCCGCCAGCCTGCTCGAGCAGCTCGTCGAGGGTGGTCAACAGCTCGGCGCTGTGGTGGTAGCCGACCTCCCAGCTGCGCGCCGCGCGGGGCGCGGAGATCCCGTCACCCAGCGCGATCACCGCGCGGCGAGTCGCCGTGTCGAGCGCGAGGAGCAGCGCCGCGCTCACCGCGGGGAACCCTCGCCGGGCTCGACGGCCGTGGCGGCGTCCGTCGCGGCGGCGCGGGACGCCCCGCTCCACGTGCCTGCAGCGCCATCGTACCGCTCCCCGGCGGCGCTGCGCGCGACCAGCGTCAGCTCACGGGGCTCGTCGGCGGCACCCTCGAAATGGACCTCCAGGTCGAAACCGGCGACTTGGCCTCCCAGGCGCTCGGCCCACTCCACGAGGCTGACGCCGGCGATCTGCCGTTCGTCGA
>JBJKRK010000311.1:0-2551 GCA_046704705.1 Candidatus Limnocylindrales bacterium
ATGAGCCGTCGTGCGAAGTCGAGCAGCTCCTCGTCGACGTTGTCCCAGTCGAACCACGAGACGGCGTTGTCCTGGCAGTAGGCGTTGTTGTTCCCGCGCTGCGTGCGGCCGATCTCATCGCCGTGCGAGAGCATCGGCACGCCCTGCGAGAACGCGATCGTGGACAGGAAGTTGCGCATCATCCGGTCGCGCAGGCGCACGATCTCGGGCACGTCGGTGGGGCCCTCGACACCCCAGTTGCCGCTGTCGTTGGCGTCGGTGCCGTCGTGGTTGTGTTCGCCGTTGGCCTCGTTGTGCTTGTGCTCTCGTACGTCACGAGGTCGCGCAGCGTGAATCCGTCGTGGCAGGTGACGAAGTTGATGCCGGCGTACGGACTGCGGCCGCCGGGATCGTACAGGTCGCTGCTCCCCGACAGGCGATAGGCGAGATCGGACAGCTGGCCGGCGTTGCCGCGCCAGAAGCGGCGCACGGTGTCACGGTAGCGGCCGTTCCACTCGGTCCATCCAGTGGGGAAGTTGCCCACCTGGTAGCCGCCCTCGCCCACGTCCCAGGGCTCGGCGATGAGCTTCACCCGCGACAGCACCGGATCCTGCTGGATGATGTCGAAGAACCAGGCCAGCCGGTCGACGGCGTGCAGCGACCGAGCCAACGCCGGCGCGAGGTCGAACCGGAACCCGTCGACGTGCATCTCGTCCACCCAGTAGCGCAGACTGTCCATCATCAGCTGCATGGCGCGGGCGTTCAGGGTGTTGAGGCTGTTGCCGCACCCGGTGAAGTCCACGTAGTAGCGCGGGCGCGCGACGTCGAGCCGGTAATACGACGCGTTGTCGATGCCGCGGAAGCACACCGTGGGTCCGAATTGATTCCCCTCGGCGGTGTGGTTGTACACCACGTCGAGGATGACCTCGATCCCGGCGGCATGGAATCCCTTCACCATCGTCTTGAATTCGGAGACCTGCTGGCCGAGGCCGCCGGTGGCGAAGCGCGCGTCGGGAGCGAAATACCCGATCGTGTTGTAGCCCCAGTAGTTCACGAGGCCGCGGTCGTGGAGCGCCTTCTCGTCGATGGCGTGGTGCACCGGCATCAGCTCGACGGCGGTGACGCCGAGCGAGTGCAGATGGTCGAGGATCGGCTCCGACGTGAGGGCGCCGTACGTGCCGCGCTCGGCGGGCGGGATGGCGGGATGGCGCGCCGTCATGCCCTTCACGTGCAGCTCGTAGATCACCGTGCGGTTCCACCGCGTGCGCGGCGGGCGGTCGTCGCCCCAGCTGAACGCGGTCTCGACGACCACGTTCTTGGGCATGAACCCGGCGCTGTTGCGCGGGTCGAGCGTGAGGTCGGCGTCGGGCCCGCCGGGCGTGTAGCCGAACAGGGCGTCGTCCCACCGCACGCTGCCGGAGATCGCGCGGGCGTAGGGGTCGAGCAGCAGCTTGGCGGGATTGCAGCGGTGGCCGCGCTCGGGCTCGTACGGTCCGTGGACGCGGAAGCCGTAGAGCTGGCCCGGGCGCAGGTCGGGAAAGTAGCCGTGCCAGATGTTGTTCGTGCGCTCGGGGAGCGCGATGCGCTCGCGCTCGGCCGCGTCCCCGGGCTGGTCGAACAGGCAGAGGTCCACGCGGGTGGCGTGTTCCGAGAAGAGCGCGACGTTCACGCCCCGTCCGTCCCAGGTGGCGCCGAGCGGCTGGGGTTCCCCCGGCCAGACGCGCATCAGGCCGTGTCCGGCGTCATTCGCCGGCCTCTTCCATCGTCAGCAGCCGCAGCAGCCCCTCGATCGGCACGTGGACCCAGGCCGGCCGGTTGTTCAGCTCGTATCCGAGCTCGTAGACGGCCTTGTCGAACAGCGAGAAGTCGAGAAGCAGCCGCACGTCGGGGACGGCGCGGGGAAGGAGCCCCGACGGCGCGATCGTCTCGAGGTAGTCGGCGAGGAAGGCCGACTGCACCCAGACCACCCAGAGGTCGGCGGCCGGCCGCAGCAGCGGGATGTCCTCGGTGCGGACGCGCCCGCTGCGCAGGGCGTACGAGGCGGCGTAGTCGAACGAGCGGAGCATGCCGGCCACGTCGCGCAGCGGGGAGCGCTTGAAGCGGCGCTCGTTCATCGAGCGCGCCGGCTCGCCCTCGAAGTCGATGATCACGAAGTCCTTGCCGGTGTACAGCACCTGGCCCAGGTGGTAGTCGCCGTGCACGCGGATCCTCCGGGCGGCGAGCTTGTGGCTCACGATCCGCTTGAGGCGGTCGAGGAGGTCGTCCTCGAGGCGGAGGAGGTCGCGGGCGCGGGCGCGGTCGGCCTCGTCGGGCAGGTCGCGGACGTGCTTGCGCAGGTTGGCGAACCCCTGCCGGGCCAGCGAGCGCGCGCCCTGATAGAGCTCGCGCTGGTAGTAGGTCGTGAACGCCTCGGGGGCGAAATCGGGATCGTCGGCGCGGCTGGACAGCGCGATGTGCAGCTCGGCGGTGCGCTGGCCGAGCAGGCGGGCGCGCTGCAGGTATTCGTGGAGCAGGGTGTCGAGCGGTGCCGGGGGCGCCGCCTCGATGAGATCGAGCGGGTGGGTGCCGGCGG
>JBJKRK010000312.1:0-2724 GCA_046704705.1 Candidatus Limnocylindrales bacterium
GCTATATGGCCAGGCTCGGGCGAGCGTGCCACCCAGGAACGACGTCGCGCGAATCGGATACTGGACCGACTACCTGTTCTTCTCGATGACGACAGCATTCCCGTTCGCCGTCCGCCCACGAAGCACATGCAACGCGGACTGGTCGACCATCCCCCCAGTCCTACGCGTACGACGTCCAGGCCAACCACGCCGTGGCGCCGTTCCACCCTAGCCCGACGACGATCAGGAACTTGTCGTACAGCCCCGAGTAAGTCGGCAAGCCGATGACGTTGAAGGCGAACAGTCCGACCGCGGCGATGACGCTCACCCATCGAAGCGTCTGCCCGGTCAGCGTCACGGACACGACGACCATGACGATCGGAACCAGCATCAGGAGGGCGACTCCGAACAACGCCGCCGGGACCAGCTCCTGCTTGAGGCCGCCGAACTGGCCCGGGATGGCGTCGCCGCTCCAGAACCGGAGGACGTCGCCGAGCAGGTAGGTGAGCATCAGGGCCACCCACAGGGCTGACAGCTTGATCTGCACGTCTGCCATCGATCGGCTCCGTTCTTGATCGAGTGACCTCTGGGGTTGAATGTCATCCCTCCGGTCGATCCGTCGGCTCGGTGAGCGCGGAGCGGATTCGTCCATCGGCATCGGCTCGGTCATGCGGCGATCCCTCGGGCGGTCGCCGGGTTGACCGCAATGACGACGGTCCCTCGCGCGTGTCCTGCTGCGACGTGCGCAATCGCGCTCGGCGTCTCGCGCAGCGGGTAGGTGCCGTCGATCACCGGCGTGACCTTCCCGGCCTCGACGAGCTCCCTGAGGACCTCCAGGTCAGCTCGGTTCTGGAACTTGACGGACGGTCTGCCCTGCTGGCGCACGAACATCGACTCGACGGTTGCCCGGATCACGGGGCCGAGCTTGCCGCCGCCGTGTCCTCCACCGTTGGGAAGCAGCGTCCCGTTGGGGGCGAGTGCTCGCCTCGTCGCCGACATCGAGTGGTCCCCGACGTTGTCGAGGATGAGGTCGTAGCGCGGTCCACCCTTCCGGAAGTCCTCCCTGGTGTAGTCAATGACGTGGTCGGCCCCGATCGAGCGGACCAGCTCCACGTTCCTCGTGCTGCAGACGCCGGTCACCTCGGCACCGAACGCCTTGGCGATCTGCACCGCGAACGTGCCCACGCCTCCGGACGCCCCGTTGATGAGGACCTTCTGCCCTGCCTGGACGTGTCCCTCATCGCGAAGGAGCTGGAGGGCGGTCGTAGCGGACACCCCGACGGCTGCGGCCTGCTCGAAGGTGAGGTTGGCCGGCTTGAGGACGAAATGGTCCTCGCTTGCCGTTGCGTACTCGGCGAAGGCGCATGTGCACCACCCGAACACGTCGTCGCCAGGGCGTAGTCCTCGCACATCCTTGCCGACCGCCTCGATCGTCCCCGCGATGTCCGTCCCCGGAACGCGGTTCTTCGGCTTGCGCAGTCCGGTCCCCAGCCGCATGAGGTATGGCGAGCCCGTCATGACGATCACGTCACCGACGTGGATCGACACCGCACAAACACGGACCAGCACCTCGCCGTCGTCGATTTCGGGCCGCTCGATGTCCCGGGACTCCAGGACGTCGGGCGAGCCATATCGGTCTTGAACGATTGCCTGCATTGATGGGGCCTCCTTTGGTCTTACGGTGTAAAGTTGGCGCATCCGGACTTTACGCTGTAAAGTGGGTGAATGTCAACCCCGGAATCGCGCGGTTGACCGAGTCCCAGAGGAGGCCTATGACGCACACGAGCAAGCGAGCACAGCGACGCGCCCCGCTGAGCCGGGACCTCGTACTCGACACCGCGGTCAAGCTCGCCGATCGGGGTGGGCTCGCGTCCCTGAGCATGCGGAACCTCGGCCAGGAGCTCGGGGTCGAGGCGATGGCCCTCTACTACCACTTCGCCAACAAGGACGAGGTGATCGACGGGATGGTCGATCTCGTCTTCAGCGAGATCGATCTGCCTGCCAGCGGAGCCGACTGGAAGACCGCCATGCGTCAACGGGCGATCTCGCTCCGAGACGCGTTGCTGCGCCACCGCTGGGCAATTGGCCTGATGGAGTCGCGGCGAAAGCCAGGGCCGGCGAACCTGCGCCACCACGACGCGGTGATCGGCACGCTGCGGTCGGCAGGCCTCGACATGCCGACGATCGCGCATGCGTACTCGCTCTTGGACAGCTACATCTACGGTTTCGCCCTGTTTCTGGTGAACCTCCCATTCGATCCCTCGGAGGAGGTCGCGGAGTTGGGCCAGGTCACGCTCCGGGCGTTCCCCCTCGACGCCTACCCCAACCTCGTCGCGTACATCTCAGCGATGAGGCCCGGCTACGACTACGGGGACGAATTCGAGTACGGTCTCGACCTGGTACTTGACGGCCTCGGGAGCGCAGCGGGATCTTCACGATCTGAGCTCGGCTCCAGCTCTGCGACGACCAGCCACCCCTCCGCCCGCCCTCGGTAGATCAGCTGCTCGGTACTGAGACCAGATCGTGCTCGCAGGTCCGCGAGATGCCGCTTCGCTGTACTAGGCCGGATGCAGACGAACGCGGCCGCCGTAGCTACGGACCCACCTGCGGCGACGTAAGCCGCGAGGACGTCGATCTGGCGGGCGGTCGGCGTCCGCGGCAGCGTGCCGCGCAGGTAGCCGTCCCTCACTCCGGGGTCGCCGATACCGGGCTCACCCGGCTGCGGGTGACGAGCCCCAGGACCAC
>JBJKRK010000313.1:0-4531 GCA_046704705.1 Candidatus Limnocylindrales bacterium
TGCAGTCCAACGTCGCTCGGGAGAAGGCCGACGTTGTCGACCGGCTCGCTCCGCCCTCCCCGGCGCATCCCCGGCCACCCGCCTCCGCGACCGCGCGGCGCGATCTGGCGTCGCCTGCAGGCGGCGCGTCCGACGGCAGGGAGGCTCGGACGGATGGCCGGCCCGGCAGTGGGACTCCGGCGGGCGAAGGCGTCGTCGACCGCCCGTATCCGCTCGACCTGGGGCTGCCCGCGACCGAGGCGCCCGTGCTGCCGCCGCCGAGCGAGCTGGAGCGGCTGGGTGACAGCTACGCGATCCTCTCGCTCGACGCCCGCCGGCAGGTGGTGGAGCTGTTCCGGCCCGCGCTCGATCGCCTGGGCGCGGTGCCGGCCGGCCTGCTGGCGGAGCACCGTCCCGGTCGCGTCGTGATCGGCGGGCTCGTCGTCACCCGGCAGCACCCCATGACGGCGCGGGGGACGGTGTTCCTGGCGCTGGAGGACGAAACCGGCATGGTCAACGTCACGCTGTGGCCGACCGTCTGGGCCCGCTACCGCAGCGTCGTGCGACGCCACGCCCTGCTCCTCGTCGAGGGAACGCTGCAGCGCGAGGCGAACGTGGTGAACCTCGTCGCGAGGCAGGTTTCGCCGCTGCCCGACGCAACCCGTCGGCGCGGCGGCCCGACGCAACCCGACGGTGTCAGGCAGCTCGGCTACGCGGGGATCCGACGCCAGGGCGGCTGAATGTCGGACTGCCCGACCGGCTCGAGGTGCGTGGCCGCATCAGGCCGCGGGACACCCCCGGCAGCTGACCTCCGCGGGCGATTGGTCTGGTGCCGCGCCGCCCGCCGGCACGCGTCAGCGCGTCGACCGTGCCGCGTTCCGTGCCGACTGCTGCTTCGCCGACTGCTGCTTGCGCTGCTGCTTCCGGCGAGCCTCGGCGTTGGCGCGGCTGCGGGCGTTCTGTCGCCGCAGGAAGTCGCGGTACCAGTGCGCGAACCCGGCGAAGAGCGCACCCGAGACAACTTGCAGCGCGAGCTGGACGCCGACCGAGCTGAGCTGGTCGCTGATCGGCGTCTTCGGCGACGTGAAGAACGCGGCGCTGGCGAGCACGAGGATCCCGAGCAGGATCCCATCCAGCAGGCCGAGCGCGCCGCCGAACAGGTACGAGCCCCGCGGCGCGACGAAACCGACGATGAAGTAGAGCAGCGACGGCTGCAGCAGCGTGAACGAGACGATGTAGTACGACACGTTCCCGGTGTCGAGCGGTACGACGGCGGCCACGGCCGCGCCGGCGAACAACAGGCCGAACGGCAGCCAGATCAGGGGTGTCGACCGCAGGACGCCCGGGAGTGCCTGGAGATCGCCACGCCAGTCCGGCATGCGGATCGGAGGCATCAACGACGACCGGTCGTCCTTGCGGCCCCGTGCATCTCCGCGCGTGTCGCGCGTGTCGCCGTTCTCGGAGGTCGGCGCAGCTTGCTCTTGCTGGGCATCCTCCGCCTGCGCCGCGCGATAGCGACGGCGTGCAGTGGCGCGTTCTGTCCTCTTGGCGCGAGCCAACGGTCGGTGCTCCTCGATGCGTGACGGCAATGGGCTGGCCCGGCTGGCCCCAGGGGCCGGGTCCTGCATCGTACCGCAGGTAAGCGCGCGATGAGGAGCGATCGAGTGCGGCGCGCTACAAGGGAGGTCCGCCTGTAGGCCCGCCGGGAGGTCACTCGGGATGGCTCGACGCATGGCTCGCAGGCTGGACCGGCCACGATTCCGTATCGGTGTCGCCAGGAGCCCGGTCCTCGCGCTGGGTGTGCTCGTGCTGGCCGCCGGCGTCGCGCTCGCGCAGGGATCGATTGCTCTGCCCGCGGGATCGGTCGGATGGCCGACATCGGACGGACTGCTGGTGAGCGAGGTGCTCACGGGCGGGGCGAGCGCCTCCGACGAGTTCATCGAGCTTTACAACGCGGGGTCGACGCCGACAGACCTCGTGGGTCTCGAGGTCGTCTACATCTCGTCGAGCGGCGCGACGGTGACCCGCAAGGCGACGTGGAGCGTCGCCACCACGCTCGAGCCTGGGCGCCACGTGCTCCTCGCGAACAGCCTCGGAGCGTACGCGGCCATGGCCGACGTGCTCTACAGCGGTGGGCTGGCGGCGGCCGGTGGAGCCGTCGCGCTGCGGCCCATCGGCGGTGCGCCGGTGGACGCGCTCGGCTGGGGTGACGCGACGAACGCGTTCGTCGAAGGAGTCGCGGCGCCCGTACCGCCAGCCGGGTCGAGCCTGGAACGACTGCCTGGCGGCCTCCTCGGCAATGGCCGGGATACGAACGACAATGCCGCCGACTTCGCGCTTGCCGCGTCGCCCGGTCCGCAGAACCTCGCGGCGCCGCCCGTGCCTGCGCCCGGCCCCACGCCGACGCCCAACCCGGAACCGACACCGGTTCCCACCCTCGAGCCGACCCCCGCGCCCGAGCCGACGCCGACCGCGGAGCCGACGCCGACCGCGGAGCCGACCAGCACGCCGACTCCCACCGCAACGCCGACCCCCGAGCCGACGCCGACGCTCGAACCCAGCCCGCAACCCACGCCGGCTCCGACGCCCGAACCGACGCCCACGCCTACCGCGGCGCCGACGCCCGAGCCGACGCCAACGCCCACCCCCAGCCCTGAGCCGACGCCTGTTCCCACTGCGGCGCCGACGCCCACCGTGGGCCCTTCTCCCACGCCCGCGCCGATCTCCATCCTCGCCGCCCGGAACGCGCCCGACGGGACCCTCGTGGACGTGGTCGGGCGCCTGACGACGCCGCCGGGTCTGATCGAGAGCGGCCACATCGCCTTCGTGCAGGATGAGACCGCAGGCATCGGCGTCTACCTGGCATCCGGCGGCTGGCCGCCAGTCGAGCTCGATGAGGGGCTCGCCGTCCACGGCACGGTCGAGAACCGCTACGGGCAGCGCAACATCCGGGTCACCGCGGAGGGGGACCTGCGCGCCGCAGGCGCCACGGCGCAGGTTGCGCCCGCGAACGTCGCGACGGGCGCCGCCGGCGAGGCGCTCGAGGGTCTGCTCCTCACGGTGAGCGGAACGATCCAGGGGAGTGCGTCGACCCTGAGCGACGGGTTTGCGGTCGACCTCGACGACGGCAGCGGCCCGGTTCGCCTGGTGGCCGTGCTTGCGACAGGCGTCGCGCCCGGGGACCTGCCCTCCGGGGCCCGCGTGACGTGCACGGGCGTGCTCGGCCAGCGCGATTCCACCGGGACAGGTTCGACGGGGTACCGGCTCTACCTGCGCAGCCGCGCCGACGTCCTGCGCTGGCCCGAACCGACCCCGACGCCGACCCCCACCCCGACGCCCACCCCCGAGCCGACGCCGACCCCGACGCCGTCTCCGACCCCCACGCCGACGCCCAGCCCGACGCCCACGCCCGAGCTGGGCTCGATCTCCGACGTCCGCCAGCAGGCGCTCGGGACCGAGGTGCACTTCGAGGGCGTCGTGACCGCGGAGCCGGGCAGCATCATCGACGACCGGACCATGGCCGTGCAGGATGACACGGCGGGCATCGCGGTTCGGCTTGACGGGAGCCAACACAAGACGGCGGTGGCCCGCGGCACTCGCGTCGCCGTCACCGGACAGCTGGCCCAGCGGTACGACAACCTGGAAGTCCGCCTCGCCTCCGCGGATGCGCTCGAGGTCCTGGGCACGGACAGCCTGCCCGCACCCAGGGAGGTGACTGCCACGGATCTCGACGATCAGACGGAAGGGCTGCTCGTGCAGGGCGCGGGGACCGTCGTGGCCGTCGATCGGTCCTCGAGCGGCCCCGTCTCCATCACCGTCGAGGATGACGCGGGGCGGTACCGCGTGTACGTCCGGGAGCCGGTCGGGCTGGGCAAGGACCAGCTGACGACCGGAATGGAGATCGACGCGACGGGGATCGCCGGTCAGCGGTCGACGGCCCATGGCCGTGGAGATGGATGGCGCATCATGCCCCGAGACGCGGATGACATCGTCCTCAGCGAGGCCGACCCGGCCGACGACGCGGAAGCCACGGACGACTCCACAGCCGACAGCGAGGGCGAGGATCCGGGCGCCGGGCCAACCACCCCGGCCGACGTGCTCACGATCGCACGGGCGCTCATCTCGAACGGCTCGCGGGTCGTCATCGAAGGGGTCGTCACCACCGACCCCGACCTGCTGGATGCGAGCGGCCGGCGCGTCGTGGTGGAGGATGCCACCGCTGCCGTGCTCGTACGGCTGCCGGCTGATGGCCCCACGCTCAAGGTCGGCGACCGTGCCCGTGTCTCCGGACAGCTCGGGACGTACGAAGGCGCGCCCCAGCTCGCGAGCGATTCCGCCGCGCGCATCGGCGGTGGTGGCGCTCCCCGCCCTGCATCGCTCGTCCGACCGCCCGCGGCGGGCGACGTCTGGCGCCTGGTCAGCGTGAGCGGACGCGTGACCTCGGTCCGACGCTACGGCACGACCTGGCGCGCCGAGATCGAGCTCCCGGGCGGCGCGCTCGTGCCAGTGCAGGGGCTGAGCCGCAGCGGCATCGCCTCCACGGCGCTCGCCG
>JBJKRK010000314.1:0-14224 GCA_046704705.1 Candidatus Limnocylindrales bacterium
CATGCGCTATGTCCCTGAGGATTCCCTCTCTTCGCCGCGCTTCACCGGTCCCGCCACGTTCGCGCGCCTGCCGTACGTCCGAACGCTCGAGGACGTGGACGTCGCGATGGTCGGCGTTCCCTTCGACACCGGGGTCACGTACCGGGTGGGAGGGCGCTTCGGGCCGAACGCGGTGCGCGCCGCCTCGGTGATGCTCCGGCCGTACAACCCGAACCTCGACGTGTCGCCGTTCGAGGTCCTCTCCTGCGTCGACTATGGCGATGTCGCGATCGTGCCGGGGTTCACCGAGCGGAGCTATCGCGCCATCGAGGAGGCCGTGGCGCCGATCGTCGAAGCAGGCGTGGTGCCGATCCTCGTCGGCGGCGACCACGCCTGCACGCTGCCGCACCTGCGTGCCACCCGGTCGCGCGGGCCGGTGGCGGTGATCGATTTCGACTCGCACACCGATGCCTGGGACAGCTACTTCGGGGAGAAGTACAACCACGGCACGTGGATGCGCCGCGCGATCGAGGAAGGCCTGGTCGACACGCCCCGCTCGATCGAGGTCGGCCTGCGCGGGACGCTCTACGGCAACGAGGACTGGACCGGGCTGCGGGACGAGCTCGGCTTGGACTACCTGACCACCGAGCAGGTGCTCGCGCTCGGCGCCGAGGCAACGGCCGAGCGGATCCGCTCCCGGGTCGGGTCGGGCCCAGCCTTCATCAGCTTCGATATCGACGTGGTCGACCCCGCCTTCGCGCCTGGGACGGGCACGCCCGAACCGGGCGGCCTCTCCGCACACGACGCGCTCGCCATCCTGCGGCGCCTGACGGGGACCGACTTCGTGGGGTTCGACGTCGTGGAGGTGATCCCGGCCTACGACCCGGCGGCCCAGACCGCGGCGCTCGCGGCCAACATCGCGTACGAGATGCTGTCCCTGGTCGCCCTCTGGCGGCGCGACCGTCCTCGCGGCTGATTGAGGTCGGCCCGCACAGCACCGACCGGCGGAGGCGCCGGTTCCTTCAGTGCACCACGACGACCGTCGCGCGCGCATGCGTGGCGACGTACTCGGAGACGCTTCCCAGCACCAGCCGGGCGGCGACGCCCAGGCCGCGCGACCCGACGATGATGGTGTCGAAGCCTCCCTGGTCCGCGGCCTGCACGATCGCCGGGCCGGGGTCGCCGGCCCGTTCCAGCACGTTCGATGAGACCCCCTGCTCGGCGAGGAGCCGGGTCGCTTCGCCGAGGACTCGTGAGCGAGCCTGTTCGTCGGACCAGATGTCGACCGCGGCGCGATCGGCATGCGCAGGGGCAACGTTGAGGACCGTCACCGTCGCGCCCATGGCGAGGCTGAGCTCGGCCGCCCGCAGCAGCGCGCGCCGGGCGGGGTCGCTGCCGTCATAGGCGACGAGGATCCTGCGCATCGCCAGCTCCCGCGGGCGTGCCCGGCGCGCGGTGTCGACGGCGAGTCCAGGTCCGGTGCGCCTACTCCGTACCTGTCGGCACCGACGTGGGAGAGGCCGCCTGCTCGAGGAACCAGTACAGGAGCCCGGCCACCACGAAGCCGACGACATACGTGACGTCCGCGCCGCCGAGCGCCTGCGCGGCCGGTCCCTCGTACAGGGTCTGGTTGAAGAACGGGATCGAGACGACGAAGCCGACGACCAGCGCGAGCAACGCGTTGCGGCCGCTCGGCAGATGGGCGAACCCGACCACGCGTCGTGCGTCGAAGCGTCCGCGCCGGCGGTACCAGTCGACCAGCACGATCGCCGCCCAGGGGCCGATCCAGTACGTGATCACCAGCAGGTAGTTCTCGAAGGTCGACTGGAAGTTGCCGTAGTAGAGGTACAGCGTGGCGAGGAAGCTCAGGACACCCACGACGCCGGCAGAGATTGGCCGCCAGATGCGGACCCCGGCCGCGAGCAGCGAGAGCGAGCCCGTGTAATCGTTCATCGCGTTCACCGCGACCGTGCCGAAGAAGATCGCCACCATGGCCAGCGCGCCCACCACTCCCCCGCCCACGAACTGGTTGATCTGGTGCGTCGCGTCGGCAGTCGAGTTGCCCAGCGCGTTCGAGACGGCGAGGCCGAGCGCCTCCAGCCACGTCGCCGAGATCGCCAGTCCGAGGAACGTCCACAGGAAGATGCGCCCCCCGGACGTCTCCGTGGGCAGGTAGCGCGTGTAGTCCGAGGCGTACAGGCCCCAGGCGAGGTTGAAGGACCCCGCGATCGTCGTCATCAGGGCGAAGGTCCCGAGCGATGCGCCGGAGCCGTTGCCGAGCGCGAAGTCCATCCTGGGGAGCGCCGCCAGCGAGACAACGGCGAAGAGCAGGAACAGACCGATCGCGGCGTACTTCTCGAACGTGTGGATCGCCTCATAGCCCACGATCGAGAGAACGGCCTGGCACAGAATGACGATGGCGAGCGCGACGGGGAAGGGGACTCGACCGCCGCTGATCACGTCGATGGCGTACGCGCCGAAGAACGCGTTGATCGCATCCCAGGCGATCGTGCTGAGCCAGTTGATGACACCGGGCACGACGATCGTCTTCCCGAACGCGAGGCGCGCGGCGGGGATCTGCGCCATGCCGGAGCGTGGCCCCATCGCGGCGAGCACGCCGACCACCGCGGCCGAGATGAGGTTCCCCACCACGATCGCCGCCAGTCCCGCCCACCAGCCGAGCCCGATGAAGCTCGCCGTCGCCAGGGTTCCGATGGCGAATGCCGCCGGGACGAGGTTGGGTGTGAACCAGACGGTGAAGACGCGTGCGACGGAGCCGTAGCGCGCATCCCGCGGGATCGGGTCGATGCCGTGTCCCTCGATGGTCAGGTCGCCCTCTCCACGGGGCATCGTGTCCCGTTCGGTAACCGCGATGGCCATGCTGCTCATCCTCCTCGCGTGTACGTGACCGGCATGTCCGCGCCGGCGCGATGGACCGTGCTCCTGGCAGGCTCGGTCTCGGCGACGATCTGGCCGAGCCGGACCACCCAGCGAGCCGCAGGTCGGAGCCGGATCGCCTCGGCCTCGTCCTGGCAATCGAAGACCACGAAGTTCGCCGGCTTGCCCTCCTCCACCCCCCACTCGACCTCGGCCGCCCGGGCCGGGTTGGTCGTGACCATCTCGTACGCGCGAAACAGCTCGGTCCGCCCGGTCATCTGCGTCACGTGGACGAGCATCGACAGCGCATCGAGCATCGAGCCCCGCCCGAGCGGGTACCAGGGATCCATGATCGAGTCGTGCCCGCAGGCGACGTTCACGCCGGCCGCGTCGAGTTCCTTCACGCGCGTCATCCCGCGACGCTTCGGGTACGAGTCGAAGCGCCCCTGCAGCACGATGTTGTCCAGGGGGTTGGCCACGATCGTCACGCCGGCCCGGCGCAGGAGCTGCAGCAGCTTGAAGGCGTAGGCGTCGTTGTACGAGCCCATCGCGGTGGTGTGCCCTGCCACGACGCGTCCCTGCATCCCGTCGCGCATGGTCCGCGCCGCGACGTGCTCAAGGAAGCGCGACTGGTCGTCGTCCGTCTCGTCGCAGTGGAGGTCGATCGGGCGCCCGGTCTCGCGAGCGAGATCGAAGAGGAAGTGGACCTCCTCGACCCCGTCCTCGCGCGTCCACTCGTAATGCGGGATCCCGCCGATGACGTCGCAGCCCAGCCGCATCGCCTCGCGCATGAGCTCCCGGCCGTCCGGGAAGGACAGGATGCCGTCCTGGGGAAAGGCGATGAGGCGCAGGTCGACGAGGTCGCGCACCTCCTCGCGCAGCTCGAGCAGCGCCCGCAGCGCGACGAGGTCGGGGTCACAGACATCGACGTGCGAGCGAATGAGCCCCGTCCCCTGGGCGACCTCCCAGGTGATCGCTTCCAGCGCGCGGCGCTTGACGTCGTCGTGCGTCAGCGTCTTCTTGCGCTCCGCCCAGGTCAGGATTCCTTCGATGAGCGTGCCCGATTCGTTGTACCGAGGCTCGCCCACGGTCAGCACCGCGTCCAGGTGGACGTGTGGATCGACCAGCGGCGGCGAGAGGAACCTGCCTTCCGCATGGAGTTCTCGTGCGCCGCCCGCCGCGAGCTCGCCCCGCGGCCGAATCGCGGCGATCCGGCCGCCATCGACGGCCAGATCGACCGGCTCGGGCTGGAGGTCCCGCGTCGGATGCAAGCGCGCATCGCGGACGATCAACTGCATGCGCACACCTCCTCGTTCACGTCAGGGCAACGGCGCGGTGTGCGTGACCGGCGCGAGGCCGAGCGATGCGGTGTGTCGCGCGATCTCGCCGAGCGTGGCGATCCACAGGCCGTCCGTCTCTCGCAGCCGCTCGATCAACCGTTCGAGCGCCGCAGCTCTCGAGGCGCGTCCCGACAGGAAGGGGTGCATCGTGAGCACGAAGCAGCCGCCCTCCTCGACGAGCGCGTCGAGCTCCAGGCTCCACAGCTCGAGCACCTTGGCCGGACTCTCGATCACGCCGGACCCCGTCAGACCCGGCAGGAAGGCGTACTGCTCCCAGTCGTCGAGGCCCCACTGGATCGGGATCTCGACGATCGTCCGCGACGTGGCCGGGTCGTCGCGGACGACAGATTCTCCGGCACCCGGGTCGTCGCGGACGACGGACTCCCCGGTGCCGAGCACGTACGGCCGGTCGGCGTCCATCAGGCTCGAGTCGTATGCGAAGCCGTGTCTCGCGAGGAGCCCGGGGGTGCGGTAGGTCGTCTCCCACCACGGGGCCCGGTAACCGGTCGGGCGCACGCCGGCGACCCTGTCGAGCGCGTCGAGGCCCCGCAGCAGGTACGCCTCCTCCTGCTCCGCGGTGGCGCGGAAGACCGGCTCGTGCAGGTACCCGTGGTGGCCGATCTCGTGGCCGGCATCGCGGATCGCCCGCACCGTCTCGGGGAAGCGCTCCGCGGTGTGGCCCGGCACGAAGAACGTCGCGCGCACGCCGCGACGCTCGAGCAGGCGCAGGAGCCGTGGGACCCCGGTGCGCGGTCCGTAGGCCTGATGCGTCATGACGCTCAACCGTGCCGCAGCCTCCGGTTGATCTCCGAGGATCGCGCTCTCCGCGTCGACGTCGAACGTCACCGCAGCCGCCGCACGGAAGCCCGGCGGCCAGCGGAACGTTCCGGCCGTCATGGGGCCGCGCTGCGGGAGCGCGCCTGGATCCTGGCCGGGCCGGAGCGGGTTCGGCGCGGACGACGACCGACCCGGCGATGGTCGCGCGACGTTCACGCCCGGAATCGGGAGGGCGACCGGGGATCGAGACGCAACGTGAGCTCCTCCGGCTCGGCTGGGACGGCAGCGCGCAGGATCTGCCCGATCGCGACGATAGCAGCTGCCACGCCTCGACGCGGCCCCGGTGCGGTCAGCCCCGCGTCGCCAGCGCGGCCCTGCCGAGCTCGCGCAGGCGCGCGTGCACCCCGCCCAGCCACGGCACGTCGTGCGGCAGGTAGCGCTTGGGCATCTTCGCCACCACCGTGTAGTTCGCGTCGCACACGTTGGCGATCGGCGAGGACGAAGCCTGGCTGACCAGCTGATACGCGTCCATCTCGGACAGGCGCGTCTCCTGGACGATCCAGCGGATCAGCTGCGTGTGGGCGATCCGGAAGGCGTCCTCCAACGGACGGTACGAGCCGGCGACCATGATCGCCTCGTCGGTCTCGAGCCGGGGCCACTCCGCGTACACGCCCTTGATGACGTCGACCGCGAGGAGTGTGTTCATCGCGCCTTCGACGGCGACGCCGCAGACTTCGCCCTCGCCCATGGTGTAGTGGCCGTCTCCCAGCGAGAACAGCGCGCCCTCGACGTTCACGCCCAGGAAGAGCGTGGTGCCGGCACGGGCCTCGGGGGTGTCCATGTTGCCGCCGAACGCCTCCGGCACCAGCACATTTCGCGCCTCGTACGCGGCCGGTGCGACGCCGATCGTGCCGTGGAACGGCTGGAGCGGCAGCCGGACGGTGAAGTCCGAATCCAGGGCGGCGTAGATCACCTCGCGGGCTGCAGGGTCGACCCGGTAGATCCACGTACGCTCGGGGAGGGCGGGCTGGAGCGTGGCCGTGTACTTGGTGGACGTGAGGGCCCCGAACAGCGGAACGGTCGTGCTGACGGCCCAATCGCGCGCCGGTTGGACGTCGATCAGGTGGATCGCCAGCGTGTCGCCCGGTGCCGCGCCCTCCACGTAGAACGGCCCCGTCTGCGGGTTGATGAAGGGATAGGTCGTGCGCACGCTGGGCAAGTCCTCACTGGAGCGGATCCGACCGCCGAAGCAGTCCTCCGTGTACAGGTCGAGGACCTCGCCGGGCTGCACGCGCCGCACGGGCGGATACCCACCGAACGTCCAGGCGTACTGCTCCTCCGTCGGCACGAACCGGGTGATCGTCGTCTGTATGGCCATTCTGGATGCCTCCTCGGGGTCGAGCGCGCGGTCGCATGGACTGCCCGGCCGTCAGCGACGCACGGGCCGCCAGCCGTCCATGAGGTCGAGGGCGCGTTCGACCGGGAACCCGTAGAGCACGTTGCCGTCGCGCCCGCGGACGGTATCGGCCTGGCAGAGCGCGTTGAGCGCAGCCTCCTCGGTCGCCTCGGCGACCGCTTCGAACAGCACGTCGAAGGGCGAGCCCTGCGTCCAGAACTGGCCCTCGACGATCACGTCCACGGGATGCGCGGCGCGCGGCGTCGCCCGCGGGATCCGGTTGGCGGTGGAGAAGGCGAGGAAGATCTCGCCGCTGCCGTCGTTCCCCACCGAGCCCGTGCGGGCCAGGCCCACGTCCACGCGCCGGGCGAGCCGGCGGAGCTGGCGCGGATGCAGCGGCGCATCGGTGGCGACGATGCCGATGCAGGAGCCCTCGTGGTGGCGCACGGGCATCAGGTCCTGGATCATGCGTCCGAGTGGAACACCCGCGACCTGCAGCTGCCGGCGGCTGCCGTAGTTCGTCTGCAGCAGCACCCCCACGGTGTACCGGCTGCCCTGGATCTCGACGACGCGCGAGGCCGTGCCGATGCCGCCCTTGAAGTCGAACTGCTGGGTGCCCGTGGCAGCTCCCACGACACCCTCGGCCACGGGCCCACCGGACGCGGCGTCGAGCGCGGCCCAGACGTCCTCGCGCGCCACGCCGAAGGCACGGTTGTCGTTGAGGAAGCCGTCGTCCGTCTCCGCGACGACCGGGATCGCGACGTCGACGTCCTGCATCTCGGGGTCGCGCGCCGCCATGTAGCGGACGGTCGCGTCGTAGGCCAGGCCGATGTGCGTCGTGTCGGTCATCACGATCGGCGAGCCGATGAGCCCCCACTCGTCGATGACGATGTTGCTCGTCATCTCGCCGTAGCCGTTGAAGACCGAGACGCCCGCGTAGACCCGCTCACGGAACAGGTCTCCGGCGTGGGGCCAGACGGCCGTCACGCCCGAGCGGAGGACCGGACCCGCGCCTCCAGGTTCGCCGCTCCAGACCGTGCGGTGGCCCACGCGCACGCCCGGGACATCGGTGATCGCGTCGAGCTCCCCCGGCGGCAGTGCACCGACGGTGAGGCCGAAATCGCGGGCGCGGCCGCGGGGGGCGGGCGGTCCAGCCGTCACGTCACTCACCGGCAGATCCTGCAGCCGGCGCGACTTCCGCGCTGCCGCCCGCACCCACGCTCATGTTCCAGTAGCGATCCTTGCGGGGCGCCAGGAACGCGAAGTAGTACACCAGGCCGGCGGCGAAGAGGACGGCCACGATGCCGAGGTCGCTGAGCTTCTGCTGGGTGAGCGCGATGCCCACCCCGATGAGCGCGATGATCGGCGGCACGGGCCAGAAGGGCATCCGGTAGGGGCGCGGGAGGTGGCGCTGCTGCACCCTGCTCACCAGGGCGGAGATCGCGATGAGGCCATACAGCACGATGAGCAGCACCGCCGTGAACGTCACCACGCTCACGAGCGTTCCCTGGATGCACAGGAGCGTCGCGAGGATGCCCACGATGAGCGTCGCCACCCAGGGGCTCCTGCGCCGGCCCTCCACCTTCGAGATCCACGAGCTGATCGGCTCGGGCCAGGCGCGGTCGCGTCCGCTGGACCAGACGATGCGGGAGAACTGCAGGGTGATGGCGAGCGAGGCGTTGAAGATGGCGAGGATCGCGCCGATCGTGATGACGTTGACGAACGTGCTGCCAAACGCCGTCTTCGCGACATCAGTCAGGGGTGTGCTGGACGCGAGGAAGCTCTTGAGGTCCGGCGCGCCGAAGACCACGGCGATGAACGGGATCAGCTCGAAGACGATGCCGATGAGCGCCGCCGTGATGACCGCCTGCCCGACGTGCGCCGCGGAGCCCTCGGTCTCTTCGGAGAAGTTGATCGCGCTGTCGTAGCCGTTGACGGAGAACATCGCGACCGCGATGGCGGCCAGCACGAGCGAGGCGCTGATCGCCTCGAGGCCGCCCTTGCCGTTGGCGCCCACCGGGCTGGTCAGGATCGACAGCGGCTGCTGCAGGTGCATCAGGCCGCCCAGCGCGAGCACCGAAACCACGATGAGCTCGAGCAGGAGGAACACCGCGGTGACGCGCGCGTTGATGTTGATCCGCAGGAGGGCCACCGCGGTCGCCAGGGCCATCACTACGGCCGCCGCGATGTTGGAGGGGATGGCAGGATCCAGGGCCTGGACGTACACGCCCGTCCCGATCGCGACGCTGGCGGGAAGGAAGACCGCCTGGCCGATGTAGTCGAGCATGGCGAGGAACCCGATCGGCTTGCCCAGCACGCGGGTCACGATGGAGTACAGCCCGCCGGCGATGGGGAACATCGAGCCGAGCTCCCCCATGCACAGCGCGACGCAGATCGCGATGAACGAGCCGAGGAGATACGCCCAGACCGCCCCCGTGCCAGCCGTCGCGATGACGACCGGCCCGATCACGAGCAGCGATGCGGTCGGCGTGATGTCCGAAACGACGAGCGCGATGGTGCCCGCCACGCTCACCGCCCTGGAGAGTTCCTGCCGGTAGCCGAAGCCTTCGAGAAGGGCTTCGCCCTCCACCGCGGCTCCCTGGCTGGATGGCTCGTGCGACATGCTGATCGACCCTCCGTTCCGCCTTGTTCTGGCTAGCCGTAGACCTCGTCGGTGGCGCTCCAGCCGAGCAGGATCACGCTGAAGAGCCCTCGCCACGCCTCGAGGGCGTCCCGTCCCGAGTAGGCGACGACGCGCGGACGGACGCGTTTGGCACCGGGGACGAGGGCGCCCATCAGCGCTTCGCTCGTGGAAGTGAACTCGACTTCGTAGGTGAGAGGCGAGGGGAGTGCCAGCGGGGTGAAATCGCGGGCCCGCCGCACTGCCCGTTCGGCTGCCGCCCGGATCGACGCGCGGCTCCGGTCCAGGCCGATGCAGCGGGCCGTCCAGCGATCGAGCGCGTACTTGGTCACGGACGCCTCGACGTCACCGAGCGCCGCCCGCGCCTCGCTCACGAACGCGTCGTCGCCCGTCACCAGTGAGATCGCCTTCCCGTAGTGCGCGGCCAGCGTCGCGTTGATGTCGAGTTCGCCGACCGGACGGCCGTTGAGGCGGATCTCCACCATCTCGCGGCCGATCATCGTTTCGTTGGCCACACCGTCCGAGTGGCCGACCATCGCGTGGTAGCCAACGCAGAAGATCGTGTCGATGCCGTCATCGACCCCGTGCATCATGCACAAGGGCTTGTGGAAGCCCCGCACGAGATCGGCCCGGGGATCCAGCTCCTCGATGAGGATGTTGTTCATGCCCCAGTGCGCGTCGTTCACCACCACCTCGGTCGCGCCGCCGGCAAAGGCGCCCTCGATCGCGGCGTTGACATCGGCGGTCATGAGGTGCTGGAAGCGCTGGTAGTCCGGCTTGCCACGAACGAGCTCCTCGCTGCTCGTGATGCCGCTGACTCCTTCGCCGTCGGCGGAGATGAGGACCTTCATGCAGCTCCCGGGGGACGTCCGCCTTCCGCCGCGGGCCACGCTCGGGACCCGCGCGGTGCTCCGCTGCTCGAGCGCCTGGAGCATGTGCCAACGTCCAGGCTGCGAGGCGAACGCCGCGGAGGGGGACGTCGGGCGCGCGATGCCTGATTGGACACAGCCCGGGGCCTTCCGGTCAATCGCCGTGATGCATACCTCCGGCGCCGCCGGCTTGTGCATTTCGCCCAAGTGGGCAGCGGCGGCGGGCCCGTTGCCGGATGTCGATTGGCGGAGGGGCTCTCGGCGGGCCGGGATGAGCACAACGGACGTACTCCCGGCCCTCCCGTTCGGACCCCCCAGAGGCGACTGGCAGCACATGGTTCCCCGCCCCGGAAGGCACACAGTCGATGTGACAAAGGAGGCGTCCTTCCTGCGGGGAAGGTGCGAGATGAACGACCGAATTCGCAGCATCCTGCTTGCCTACGATGGCTCGCGGCCGGCCCACCGTGCGCTCGAACTGGTAGCCGACATGGCCGTTGCATTCGAGGCCACGGTCACCGTGGTGAGCGTGGTCCCCCTGTACCCGGGACCCGGTGGCGTCGACCCCCTGGATGACCGCACGCTGCACCAGGCGGAGATGCGCGAGGCTCGCGATGCCTTGCAGGAGCGTGGCGTGCGCACCGTGGGTTTCATCGCCACGGGCGATCCGGCGAAGGAGATCGAGCGGATCGCGCGCGAGGGCGAATACGACGCCGTGGTCATGGGCTCGCGCCGCCTTGGGCCGCTGGGCCGGCTGCTCTGGGGCAGCACGTCGCGCTACGTCGCGACGCACGTCCCGTCGACCGTGGTCGTCGTGCCCTGAGGCCGAGGCGGGAGGCCACCCGGAGGCGCCAGGCACAGCCGGTACGCCGTCGCACCGCCTCCGGCTTGTCCGTCCGACCGACGCCGCGTGGTGGCCGGATCCAGGCACAATGCATGCGTGCCTGAACTGATCGCACCGCCTCGCCATCCCGGGTCGCCGGCGTGAGCGTGGATCTCCGGCTCAGCGCGGCGATCGTCGCCGGACGCGGAACGGGCGTCGTGATCCGGCGCCTGGGGCGGGGAGGAGGCACGGCCGCACCCGGAGTGGTCGCGAACCTGATCGACCCCGACGTCCTGGACAAGCTCGCGCGCCGCGTGCCCGGCGGCTGCGTGGTGATCGCGGGGACCAACGGCAAGACCACCACGGCCCGGCTGCTCGCCGGGATCCTTGCACGCGCGGGCAGGAGTGTCGTGCACAACCGTGCGGGCTCGAACCTGGTGCGCGGCGTCACCGCGGCGCTTGCCGATCGCGCCTCGCTCGCTGGCCTTGCCCGCGACGACCTCGCCGTGCTGGAGAGCGACGAGGCAGCGTTTTCGGAGATCGTCCGCCGCAGCCGGCCCCGGCTGATCGTCTTGCTCGACCTGTTCCGGGACCAGCTCGACCGGTACGGCGAGCTCGATACGATCGGCCGCCGTTGGGAAGACACGCTGCGCGAGCTGGGGAACGACGTCACGGTGCTGGTGAACGCCGATGACCCCGCGCTCGCCGCACTGAGCGAGGGCATCCCGGCCAGACGCCTGACGTTCGGCTTCGCCGAGGAGCGGTACGTCCTGGCAGGACTGCCCCACGCCGCGGATTCCACGACGTGCAGGCGCTGCGGCGCCAGCCTGCAGTACGCGGCGCTCTACCTGTCGCACCTGGGGAACTACGCGTGTCCAGGGTGCGGGTATACCCGCCCGGCCCTCGACTTCGCGCTGCATGCCCTGGAGCTGCGGGGGATCGATTCGATCGGGGCGACGATCGACACGCCGTCAGGGAGGCTCCCGCTCCACGTCGCGCTGCCCGGCGTGTACAACGCGTACAACGCACTGGCCGCGGCCGCCGCCGCGCTGCACCTGGGCGTCCCTCCGCAGGAGGTCCAGGAGGGACTCGCCGCCTCCCAGGCGGCCTTCGGCAGGATCGAGCGGGTCGACTACCGTGGACGTCACCTTGTCATCGTGCTGGTGAAGAACCCGACCGGCTTCAACGAGGTGCTGCGCATGCTTGCCGCTGGCGGGCTCGCGAACCCCACGCTGATCCTCATCAACGACCTCGCTGCCGACGGTCGAGACGTTTCCTGGCTGTGGGACGTCGACGTCGAATCGCTCGCCTCGGAACCCGCTCCGCTCGCGACGGGCGGCATTCGCGGCGAGGACATGGCCGTGCGGCTCAAGTACGCGGGCGTCGACGAGCGACGGATCCGCGTCCTGGGAGACGTCCCCGACGCGCTGGAGTCCTTCGTCGAGAGTCTGGATCCGGGCGGCGCCGGCTACATCCTTCCGACGTACACCGCGATGCTCCGCCTGCGCGAGCTCCTCACCGCCCGAGGGGTCATGCGGCCCTTCTGGCAGCAGTGAGGACCGCAGCGATGCCCGAAGCCCGACCGGTGCGCCCGCGGAGCGACCCAGGGCGGCTGAGGATCGGCTGGCTGTATGGATCCTCCATGAACATCTATGGCGACCGCGGCAACGTCATGGCCCTGACCCAGCGCTGCCGCTGGCGGGGCATCGATGCGGAAGTCGTGACCATCGGCATCGGCGAGCCGCTGGAGGCGGGCTGCTGCGACCTCTACTTCTGGGGAGGAGGGCAGGACCGCGAGCAGGTCCCGGCCGCGTTCGACATGCAGGGCGACAAGGGCGCGTGCCTGCGTGCCGAAGTCGAGGACGGCGCGCCGCTCCTGGCGATCTGCGGCGGCTATCAACTCGTCGGGCGCTTCTACCGGACACAGGACGGCGAGGAGCTGCCCGGGATCGGGCTCGTGGATGCCTGGACCGAGGCGGGCGAGCGCCGCGCCATCGGCAACGTCGTGGTCGAGAGCGAGGAGTTCGGCACGATCGTCGGCTTCGAGAACCACAGCGGGCGGACGTTCCTCGCCCCGGGGGTGCAGCCGCTGGGCCGCGTGCTCGTGGGGAGCGGCAACAACGGGCGCGATCGGACGGAGGGCTGCCGGTTCCGCAACAGCATCGGGTGCTACCTCCACGGCGCGCTGCTGCCCAAGAACCCCGCCTTGGCCGATTTCCTCATCGCGGCGGCGCTGCGGCGGCGTCACGCTCTCGACGGGCTCACCCACCTCGACGATTCGCTCGAAACAAGAGCCCAGCGCGCGGCCATCGCACGGGCACGCGCCGCGCGCTGATCCTGGATCCGTCGCCTACCATCACGCCCGTGACGTCCCGTGGCCCGTCGAACCGGCGCACTCTGGCCACGCTCGTGTTCGCCTCGATGTTCGGGACGCTCCCGGCGTTCCTCCTGGGTGGGCTGGCGGTGCTCATGGGTGCGGAGCTCCACTTCGGGGAGTTCGGCCTCGGCGTGACCGTCGCGGCGTTCTTTGCCGTGTCGATCTTCCTGTCGCTTCCCGCGGGCATCCTGTCCGAGCGGGTCGGGCCGGTGCGCACGCTCGCGCTGGGCTTGCTCGCGAGCGAAGTCGCGTGCATTGGCGTCGCGGGAGGCGCAGGCTCGTGGCCTGCGCTCATCGCCTGGGTCGTCGTGGCCGGCGCAGGCAACGCGGTCATCCAGGTCGGGGCCAACCATCTGCTCGCCCTCGACATCGGACCCGATCGGCTTGGGCTTGCCTTCGGGATCAAGCAGTCCTCCATCCCCGCGGCGGGAATCCTCGCCGGCCTGGCATTGCCGCTGGTGGGCGCCACCGTGGGCTGGAGATGGGCGTACGTCCTGGGCGCGGTCGTCGGGCTGTTCGTGCTGCTTGGGCTTCCGCGCGGAACGACGTGGGTGCGGGAGCGGCGCGAGACGCTGCGGCAGGGGGATGCGCCCCTGGCCGCGCTTGCCGTGCTGGCGCTTGCTGCCGGAACGGGGACTGCGGCGGGCAACGCGCTGAACTCGTTCATCGTCGCATCGACGATCTCGAGCGGGCTCGCGGTCGGCGCGGCCGGCCTGCTGCTCAGCGGCGGCAGCGTCGCGGGGCTGCTCGTGCGCATCGGAAGCGGCTGGCTCTCGGACCGTCTGGGCAGCGGTTCGCTGGCGCTCATGGGCGGGTTGCTGTGCCTCGGCGCGGCGGGGTTCGCCATGCTGTCGCTCGCGGCCTTCCCGATCTGGATCGCTCTTGGCGCCGTGCTGGCATTCATGGGCGGCTGGGGCTACCAGGGGCTCGTGCTGCTGGCCGTCGCGCGGACGAACCCCAACGCCCCGGGTGCGGCGATGGCCATCGTGCGGCTCGGACCATCCGCCGGCGCCGCGCTCGGGCCACTCGGGTTCGGCGCGATCGTGCAGCTCTCCGGCTACCAGCTGGCGTGGTCGATGGCCGCGGTGGCCGCCTTCGCCGCGGCGCTGCTCACCGTCCAGGGCCGCCGGATGCTCCGACCGTATCGC
>JBJKRK010000315.1:0-2867 GCA_046704705.1 Candidatus Limnocylindrales bacterium
GTTCGGCACACCGTCCCGCGTGGAGCCGCGTGCGCCGTTCGGCACACCGTCCCGCGCGGATCCGCGGTGGACCGGATACCATCTCTGGGCCATGGCGTCCCTCACGAGCCCCGACCGCCTCCACTACACGGGCGACGAGGAAGCGGACCGGCTTCTCGCCCACGACCCACTCGCGCTGCTCATCGGGTTCGCGCTCGACCAGCAGGTGCCGGTCCAGAAGGCCTTCTCCGGCCCGCTCGAGCTCCAGCGGCGCCTGGGTGCGCGCCTCGATGCCGGCCGGATCGCCGCGATGGAGCCGGATGCGCTGGCACGGGTGTTCGCGGAACGCCCCGCCCTGCACCGCTTTCCCGCCTCCATGGCCGGGCGCGTGCAGGCGCTCTGTCAGGCGATCGCGACCTCGTACGGCGGCGATCCGGCGCGAATCTGGGGTGACGCGACCGACGGCGCGGATCTTCGGGCCCGCCTGCTCGAACTCCCGGGCGTGGGGGACATGAAGGCCGACTCGCTCGTGGCCGTCCTTGCCCGGCGGTTCCGGCTGCGACTCGAGGGGATCGACGCCGTCCTGCCCGACCACCCCACGCTCGGTGACGTCGACTCTCCCGAGGCGCTCGCCGCCTATCAGGCGGACAAGCGTGCCCGCAAGGCCGCCCGTCGGAGCAAGTGAGCCGGCGGCGGGTGAGCGGCCCGCTGCTGCACCTCGCGCCATGTCAACCTCTGCGTGACGGCGACCCTTGCGCGCTCATCGGCCGGTTCGACTCATCGGCCGGTTCGGCTCATCGGCGCTGCGCCCCCGGCGCCGCATTGCCGCCCGGTTCGGCTCGTCGGCGCTGCGCTCCCGGCGCCGCATTGCCGGAGCCCACTCCGGTCACAGCCGCCCGTGACGGGAGGCGGTTGGCCGTTTCGCGATACACTTCGGAGTGATGAACAGTACAGAACGATGGAGCATCAGCGGGAGCGGCGCGCACGGCGCGACGCGTCGCGTCCTGCCAGCGCCCGTGCACGCGCCTGCGGTCCCAGTCGAGCTCGCGGAGGTGAGGTAGATGTCGGTTGACCGCAGCCTTTCGCCCGCGGGCGAGGCGCAGGACGGGGATCCACGCCCCGCCGCACCCACCTCGCGGCACCGCGACCCGAACTACAAGTGGGTCGCCCTCTCGAACACGACGCTCGGCATCCTGATGTCGACGATCAACAGCTCGATCGTCATCATCTCGCTCCCCGCGATCTTCGACGGCATCAAGGTCAACCCGCTCGACCCCGCCAGCACGAGCTACCTGCTCTGGATCTTCATGGGCTACCTGCTCGTGACGGCGGTGCTGGTGGTCGCCTTCGGCAGGCTGGGCGACATCTTCGGCCGCGTGCGCATGTACAACGCCGGGTTCGCCGTCTTCACCGTCGGATCGATCCTCCTCTCCGTGACGCCGTTCACCGGCTCGGCCGGCGCGCTCTGGATCATCGTCATGCGGATCGTCCAGGGCATCGGTGGGGCGTTCCTGTTCGCGAACTCCGCAGCCATCCTCACGGACGCGTTTCCTTCGAACCAGCGGGGCCTGGCGCTCGGCATCAACGGCGTGGCCGGCATCGCCGGCCAGTTCATCGGGCTGGTCGTCGGAGGGCTGCTGGCGGGCATCGACTGGCGCTGGGTCTTCCTGGTCAGTGTCCCGATCGGCATCGCGGGCACGATCTGGGCATACCTGCGCCTGGAAGAGCTCGGAACGGTGAGTCATGCACGGATGGACTGGTGGGGCAACCTGACCTTCGGGCTGGGACTTACCGCCCTGCTCGTCGGCATCACCTACGGGATCCAGCCGAGCGGCAACCAGACGATGGGCTGGACGAGCCCGATGGTGGTCTCGTTCATCGTCGGCGGGCTGATCCTGCTCGCGCTGTTCCTGTGGGTGGAGCAGCGTGTGGATCAGCCGATGTTCGACCTCGGCCTCTTCCGCATTCGCGCGTTTGCGGCGGGCAACCTGGCCGGTCTCATGTCGTCCGTCGGCCGCGGCGGGCTGACCTTCATGCTCGTCATCTGGCTGCAGGGGATCTGGCTGCCGCTCCACGGCTACAACTTCGTCGAGACGCCCCTGTGGGCGGGCATCTACATGCTCCCGCTCACCGCCGGATTCCTGGTCGCGGGACCGCTCTCCGGCTACCTCTCCGACCGCTTCGGGGCGCGTCCGTTCGCGACGGGCGGCATGCTCGTGGTCGCCGCCGCGTTCATCGGACTGCTCATGCTTCCGGTCGACTTCCCCTACCCGCTGTTCGCCGCCGTGCTGTTCGTGAGCGGCGTGGGCGCCGGCCTCTTCGGATCGCCGAACTCGGCGGGGATCATGAACAGCGTGCCGGCACGCCAGCGCGGCGCCGCCGCGGGCATGCGCGCGACGTTCATGAACACCGGCTTCGTCATCTCCATCGGCGTCTTCTTCTCGCTGATGATCGCGGGACTGGCAGCGGCGCTCCCGCGAACGCTCTACACCGGCCTCGTCAGCCACGACGTGCCGGCGGCGGTCGCGACCCGCATCTCACACCTCCCGCCGGTGTCGAGCCTGTTCGCCGCCCTGCTCGGGTACAACCCGATGGCAACGCTCCTCCCGCCGCAGGTGCTGCACAGCCTTCCGGCCTCGCAGGCCGCCGTGCTCACCGGGAAGGAGTTCTTCCCCCGGCTCATCTCCGGGCCGTTCCAGCAGGGCCTCGCCGTGGTCTTCATCGCGGCGGCCGCGATGGCGGTGATCGCGGCACTCGCCTCATGGCTGCGCGGCGGACGCTTCGTGCACGAGGAGGAAACGGAGGAGGCGCACCGGGCGACGGCCGGGATGCAGGCGCGCTAGCGAAGCCGGGCACCGGGCGACGGCCGGGATGCAGGCGCGCTAGCG
>JBJKRK010000316.1:0-5482 GCA_046704705.1 Candidatus Limnocylindrales bacterium
TCTCGATCATCTCGCGGGTGATGCTGGCCTGGCGCACCTTGTGGTACGTGAGGGTCAGGTCCTCGATCAACTCCTCCGCATTGTCCGTCGCGTTGCGCATCGCCACCATCCGGCTGGACTGCTCGCTTGCCGTGTTCTCCAGCACGGCCTGGTACACGCGCGTCGCGACGTAGCGCGGCAGGAGCTGCTGCAGCACCTCGGCTGCATCGGGCTCGAAGATGAACTGCCGCCCGGGAACCCCCGCGGTGTCCTCGGCCGGCTGGATCGGCAGGAGCTGCTCGAGCGTGGGCCGCTGCACCAGCGTCGAGACGAAATGCGTGTAGATCAGGTCCACCTGGTCGCACGATCCGCCCAGGTAGTCTTCGGTGAGCAGCCTGGCAAGCGGCGTCACGTCACCGAACGCGGGCCGGTCGCCGAAGCCGTTGAAGTGCGCCTCGATCGGCACGCGCGCCCGGCGCATCGCGTCGCGCCCCTTGCGGCCCACCGTGACCATCACCAGATCGCCCTGATGCTCGGTCACCTCATGCGCGGCGAAGCGGATCGCGTTCGCGTTGAGCGGGCCGGCCAGGCCGCGATCGGTGGTGATGAGCACGATCAAGCGTCGGTTTCCCTCCCGCCGCGCGAGGAGCGGGTGCTCCTGCGCCGTCAGCACGGCGGCGCAGTCGGCCAGCACCTCGTCGATCTTCTCGCTGTAGGGGCGAGCGGCGAGCGTCGCGTCCTGTGCCCGCTTCAGCTTGGAAGCGGCCACGAACTGCATCGCCCGCGTGATCTGGCGGATGTTGGCGACCGCCCCGATGCGGCGGCGGATGTCGCGCTGGCTGGCCATGCGGACCTCGACCTCTTTGTCAGGCGGCGGCTATCCGAGGAAGGTCTGGCGGAACGCCCCGAGGGCATCGTCGAGCTTGCTCGCCAGCTCGTCGTCGAGCTGCCTGGTGTCCGCCAGGCTGCGCAGGATCTCGGAACGCTCCCCCTCCAGGAAGCGGTAGAGCTGCTGCTCGAAGTCCCGGACCCGCGGCGTCGGGACATCGTCCAGGAAGCCCTTGGTCGCAGCGTACAGGATCACCACCTGCTTCTCGATCGGCAGCGGCTGGTACTGGGGCTGCTTGATCACCTCGGAAAGCTTCTCGCCACGGGTCAGCTGGTCGCGCGTCGCCTTGTCCAGGTCGGAGGCGAACTGCGCGAAGGCGGCCAGCGAGCGGTACTGCGCCAGGTCCAGCTTGAGGGGCGCGGCGACCTTCTTCATCGCCTTCGTCTGGGCGGCCGAGCCGACGCGCGAGACCGAGATGCCCACGTTCAGCGCCGGCCGCTGCCCGGCGTTGAAGAGGTCGGTCTCCAGGTAGATCTGGCCGTCGGTGATCGAGATGACGTTGGTGGGGATGTAGGCCGAGACGTCGCCCGCCTGCGTCTCGATGATCGGCAGCGCGGTGAGCGAGCCCCCGCCGTACTCCTCGTTGAGCCGCGCGGCGCGCTCCAGCAGGCGGCTGTGCAGGTAGAAGACATCGCCCGGGTACGCCTCGCGGCCGGGCGGACGGCGCAGCAGGAGCGACATCTCGCGGTACGCCCAGGCGTGCTTCGAGAGGTCGTCGTAGACCACCAGGGCGTCGTTGACCTTCTCCCCGGCGATCTCGACGCCGTGCTCCATGATCTCCTCGCCGATCGTGACGCCGGCATACGGCGCCAGGTACTGGAGCGGCGCCGGGTCCTCCGCACCCGCGACGACCACGACGGTGTGCTTCATCGCGCCGTGCTGCTCGAGGACGGCCACGGTCTTCGCCACCGTGGAGAGCTTCTGGCCGATCGCGACGTAGATGCAGACGAGGCCCTGGCCCACCTGGTTGATGATCGCGTCGACAGCGATGGCGGTCTTGCCGGTCTGCCGGTCGCCGATGATCAGCTCGCGCTGGCCCCGGCCGATGGGGATGAGCGCGTCGATCGCCTTGATACCGGTCTGGACCGGCGTGTCGACCGACTTGCGCGTGATGACGCCCGGCGCCACACGTTCCACGGCCCGCGTGCGCTTCGTCTTGATCGGCCCCTTGTCGTCCAGCGGACGGCCGAGCGGGTCAACCACGCGGCCGATGAGTTCGGGGCCGACGGGCACCTCGACGACGCGCCCGGTCGTCTTGACGGTGTCGCCTTCCTTGAGCTGCGTGTAGTCGCCCAGGATCACGGCGCCCACGGTGTCCTCGGCCAGGTTGAGCGCCATGCCCATCACGCCGTCGGGGAACTCGAGGAGCTCGGATGCGAGCGCGTCCTCCAGGCCGTAGATCTGCGCGATGCCGTCGCCGACCTCGACGATCGTGCCGACCGAGCGGACCTCCACGGGCTGGTCGAAGCGGTCGATCGCCGACTTGATGATGCTGGTGATGTCGTCGGAACGAATGGCCATGATGCGGATCTCCTACAGGGCGCCGGAGACGAGCTGGCTGCGCAGCCGCTCCAGGCGGCCGCGGACGCTACCGTCGAGCAGGCGGTCGCCCAGCCGGACGACGATGCCGCCGAGCAGCTGCGGGTCGACGTCGGTGGTGAGCTCGACGGTTCGGCCGGTCATGCTCGCGAGTCGCTCACGGAGCGCCCGGAGTTCCTCGGGCCGGAGGGGCGCGGCGGTCGTGGCGACGGCGCGCACGACGCCGTCCCGGGCATCGACCAGCCGCTGGAACTCCTCGACGATCTGCGGGAGGAGCTCGATCCTCCTCCGCTCGAGGAGCAGGGAGATGAGGTTCAGGACTTTGGGTTCGGGCGCCTTTTCCAGGGCCTGCCGCAGCACGTCACGGCGCCCCCCGATGGGCAGCGTCGGGTTGCCCACCACGAGGGCCATGCGCTCGTCGGCCAGGGCGGCGGCGATCGCCTGGAGTCCGGACAGCCAGGCCCCCACGGTGTCGTCCTGCTGCGCGATCGCGAACGCGGCTTCCGCGTACCGGCGGGCGCTCGAGAGCGGGCGCGCCATCAGTGCGGCGTACCTCCGCGCTCGTCGACCTCGGCCAGGAACTGCTCCACCAGCCGGCGCTCGCGGGGCTCGTTGAAGGTCTCGCCCACCACCCTGCCCGCGACGCGGAGGGCAAGGTCGGCGATCTCGGCGCGTACGTCCGCGATCGCGCGCTGCTTCTCCGCCTCGATGTCGGCGGTGGCCTGCTCGCGCAGCCGGGAGAGCTCCTCCCGGGTGGCCGCCATGTCGCGCTCGCGCGCTTCCTGTGCGGCATTCTGCGCCCGCTGCATGATCTCGCTGGCCTGACGCCGCGCGTCGGCGAGCACCTGGTTGCGGTCGAGCGCGGTCTGCTCGCGTTCCTGCCGCGCCGCGTCGGCGTCGCGCAGCCCCTGCTCGATCCGTTCGTGCCGCTGGCCGAGCATGCGGCTCACCGGCCCGAAGGCGAACTGCTGCAGGATCACCAGGAAGAACAGGAAGTTGACCGCGGAGACGACGATCCAGAAGCCGTTGAAGACGAGCCCCGGGCTGCTGGCTTCCGCGAACGCGGCGGCCGCCCGGGGGAGGCCGCCCGCGGCGATCGCGACGAAATCCACCTGCCGAGCCTTCCTCCGCGCCTACTTCAGGAAGATGAGCAGCACCCCGACGACGAACGCCAGGATGCCGAGCCCCTCGGCGAACGCGGCGCCGAGCAGCCACGTGGCCCGGATGGTGGCAGACGCGTCGGGGTTGCGCCCCATCGCGCTTGTCGACATGCCGGTCAGGATGCCGATGCCGATGCCCGGACCGATGACGCCCATGGCTGCCAGCCCGGCGCCGATCATCGCGATGTCACCATTCATAGACCGAGTACCTCCTTGGCTCCCTCCCCGTTCCCTCCGGGGCGTCGAGCGGTCGTGGGTCAGTGCGCCGCACTGCTGGACGGTTGGGCCCCGAGCGGCGTGCCGAGGTCTCCCTCCGGTTCGTCCGCGTACACCGGGGCGGCATGCTCCTCCTCATGTGGCCCCTCGATGGCCGTGAGGATGTACATGAGGGTGAGCGAGGCGAAGATGAGCGCCTGAATGAAGCCGATGAAGCCCTCCAGCGCGATGAACGGGATGGGTACGAAGGCGAGGATCAGCGCGGTGAAGACGCCGAGCATGATGCCGCCGCCGTACAGGTTGCCGAAGAGTCGGAAGGAGAGGGTGAGGGGCTTGAAGAACTCGAGCAGGAACTCGATGAGGCCCACGTAAACGTCGATCAGGCCGTCCTGGAGGCTGCGCCGGAACCCGCCGAAGCGGAAGAACTTCCCCAGGTAGCCCCGGACCCCAAGCGCCCGGACCCCCTCCACGTGCGTCCACACGAACGTCACGAGTGCCAGGCCCACCGTGACGTTGATGTCGCTGGTGGGCGTGCGCAGGTCGTTCACCTTGTCGCCGAAGAGGATCAGGTCGCACCAGTTGGCGACGATGATGAAGAGGAAGAAGGCCGAGAAGAGGCTCACGTACCGCGTCGCCGCGGCACCCCCCAGGCCCCCGGCGAAGTCGGCCAGCGTCTCGTAGATCCACTCGAAGGCGTTCTGGAGCGGACCCGGCACCAGCTGCAGGCGGCGCGAGGCGGCGAGGGCGAAGATCAACAGCAACGCGATCACGATCCACGACGCCAGGATGGTCGAGGTGATGCTGGGATGGAAGTCCACGACCAGCGGGCTGTTCGGCGTCGCGGAACCGGGGGCAAGGTCCCAGACCACGTTGGGCGGGACGGGTTCCAGGTTCTGGAGGATCGTGACCTTGGGATCCGGGAAGCCCTTCGGCGCCGCCAGCACGAGCGCGATCGCGTCGATGACGATCACCGCGATGGTCGCGGGCAGCAGGACCCGGCGCCGGCCGGATGCCGGCCGAGGCGGAGGAGCAGCAGCCGTGAGGTCGGCCGCGGCGGTCACTTGGGCGGGCGAAGACTCGCTCGTCACGCTGACTCCAGACAGGAACGCGGTGGCGCCTCCGCGTTCGGGTTGCTGATTACTCGAACCGCGTCAGAAACCGGTTGATGAGCCTGATCACCACAACCCCTCCCGAAGCCAGGCCCAGCAACGCTCCAAGGAGCGCGAGGACCGGCCGCGTGTGAAGTTGCTGGTCAATCCAGGCGCCCGCCAGGACACCGCCCAAGATCGTCGTCAGGAGGACGACGCCGATCTCGGAGAACAGGGCCAGGTAGACGCCAGCTCGGCCGATGTCCTTCACCGATCACCTGGCAAAGCGGCGCGAGTATAGCAGCTGCCTCAGGGCGTGGGAACGTCGCGGGCCAGGCGCTCCGCATGAGCGAGCTGCCGGGGCAACGCCCGTCTGCCGCGTCCACACCGGGAACGTGGCGTCTGCACCGGGAACGTGGCGTCCGCACCGGGAACGTGGCGTCTGCACCGGGAACTTGACGGTGCCCAACCCTGCGCCGGCACCAGCCGCCGCGCCGCCGCTGGCCGCCAGCTCAGCTGCCGCCCCGGCGCCAGCCGCCGGAACCCTGAGTGCCCGGTTCGGCACGCAGGGCGGACGGGGCTCCGGCCGGCGTGACGGTCGGCGAAGGAGA
>JBJKRK010000317.1:0-3430 GCA_046704705.1 Candidatus Limnocylindrales bacterium
AGCAGGGCGCGAGGCAAGAGTCGCTGCCCACTCACTCGAGCAGCTCGACATCGAACGGGCCATGGAAGAGCAGGACGAAGAGACACGGCCCATCGTCGGTCGCCTGATGCCGCATCGGCACGCCGGCTGGAAAGTGGACGTAGGCACCCGGCCCGATGACCTGGCCGTTCGCCTCGAGCCGCCCCTCGAGCACGACCATCGTGTGCGCAGCGGCATGGCGATGCAGGCGTGCCCTGACGCCCGTCGGGTAGCGGACGAGGTAGTGCTCCTCACCCGAGGTCGGGTCCTCGTACAGCAGCCGGAGTCCGATCGGCCGGTCGTAGACAGCGGCGGCCGCCGCTCCTGGCTCGTGCAGGTCGAGGGTGCGCAGCTGGTCGACGGTCGTCGCCGCGCCGCCGTGCGGGTCGGGCACCGAAGTTCCTCCCTGCGCCGATTGGCGAGAATGAGCGCCGCGCCCTCGCGGGTGAGCGTCCGAATCCTGGCACAGGGTGGCGTGCGCCGCCTGAGGCCCCACTCGACCGGGTAGGCCGACTCCGGCCCTTCGGAACTGGCGCGGATCCAGGCTCGGCGCGAAGTCTGGGGATGAGGTGTTCGCCGACGATGCGGTCCGCTGCCCGTGTTGCGGCATCCGGCCGGTCTGGCTGGGGTCCGCAAGCTGGTGCCTGTGCGAGCCGCCGCCACCGGGCGCACGCCTCTGCGGCGAGATCCACGAGTGCAGCGCCGCACGGCGCCTGCACCACCACCTCTTCACCCGGCTGATCGTCGAGGAAGACCCGACAGGGCTCTGTCTCGGCCTCGTGCTCGCCTGCCGCTGCGGGCATGAGCGGCTTCTCGCGTCGGCCGCCTGACCGGCACGAGCGAGGCACGCGGGCGGGAGCGGGAGGCGCCGCCGAGAGCCGCAGCGTCCCGTGACGCCTGTCCGCCGTGCTCGTCGCCCTCGCTTGAGGTGATCATTCCCACCCGCCGGGGCGTGACGTTGCGCACGTCGAAGGTGTCCGTCTGTCTCTTGCCGATGCTCCCGATGCTGGGCACCGTCCCGGCGAGGGAGGTGAATGACATGGGGGATGCGACAGGTCCCGTGGGCATCTGGAGAGCGGAGCCGCGCGTGGGCGCACATGCGACCGACCGTCGTGCGCGGAACGAGTTGATCGGGCTGCTCGCGCTGTACCTGATCACGCTGGCAGTCTCGTTCGTCAAGGGGCAGGACGTCTTCGTGTTCGCGTACATCATGACCGTCGTCGTCGCGGTCGGGGGGCCCCGCCGCCACGGCCGCGCGTGGGCGGACATCGGGATCAAGGCGGACTTCTTCGCAGACCTGCGACGAGTGTGGCCGCTGTCCGCCCTGGTCGCCATCGTCTTCCAGGTTCTGTCACCCGCAGTCGGCATCGCGTTCGCGGCTGGATACGGGCACGAACTCCTTGCGCAGATCTCGGGTCGTCTGCCGGTCGACATTGCATCAACGGCAGGGCTCTCGGCTGTCGTCGCCCTGCTCGCGGCCGCGCTCGTGCTCACGCTCATCGAGGAACTTGTCTTCCGGGCCTTCTTCCAGGAACGGCTGAGCCGGTACGTGGGGACGCCTCTGGCCATCGTCGTTGCGGCCGTGTTGTTCGGGCTGGCCCACGCCGTGGGGGCGTCCGGAAGCTCGCAGGTCGTGCTGAGCGACGCCGGCGGGGTGATGTTCGATGGCCCTTCTTCGGCCTCATCTACGCGCGGACCCGCAACCTCTGGGTGACATGGGCGACGCACTACGCGGCGGACGTCGTCGGCGTCCTCGCGCTGATCTCCGTGTTCCGGGCCGTGTAGCCGGACCAGATCGAGCGTCGCGGGCCGGCACCGGCCTTGCGCGGCGCACGCGGCGGCCCGGTCAGCGCCACTCCACGGTCACGATCTCCATGGGCTCCGAGAGGCCCTTCAGCATCACGCTGCGGGGTGCGGAGGTCCGGACCTGGCTGCCGGCGACCGTCCCGGCGCTCACCAGGATCTCGCTCGCCCCCGCCAGCGCGGCGATGCGGGCAGCCTCGTGCACGCCCTTGCCGCTGAAGTTCGTGCCGACCTGCGTCGCGTTCGAGGCGTGCAGGCCGATCCGGACCTGCGGCGCAAAGCCGTGCTTCGTCCGATGCTCGGCCAGGCGGCGCTGGATTGCCACCGCGGCGGTCACCGCCGCCTCCGGCGAATCGAAGCCCACGAAGAAGCCATCGCCGGTGGCCGACACCTCCTCGCCCTGGTGCGCCACGAAGACCTCCCGCAGCGTCGCGTCGTGCCAGCGCAGGAGCGTCTCCCAGGCTTCGTCGCCCAACACCTCGACGAGATTCGTGGACCCCACGATGTCGGTGAACATGAACGTCTTGAGCACGCGTCGCGCGGGGCCGCTCTTGCCCCGCAGCTGCCAGGGCAGCAGGACCTCGACGTCCTCGATGATCACGGCGGCGGTCGGGCACGCGTCAGCGGCAGCGCGCAGCAGCTCGTCCTCGACGCTGTCGGAGCCCACGACATCGGCCTTCCCGAAGTCGCCCCGCAGCCAGTCGAACGCCGTGGGGGCGAGCGTGATGCAGTTGCCGGCCCCCACGCACTTGTGCCGATCGATCCGCGCCCTGAGCATCCGCTACCTCCGCCGGTGAACCTGCAGCCCGGTCACAGCACGACGCTGCGGAACGCCAGCGATGTCGCCTCGGCGCGGGTGGATGCCCCGAGGCGTGTCAGCAGCCGAGCCAGCCGCTGCACGATCTCGTCTTCCGACACCTGGAGTGCCTGGGCCATCTCCCGGTTGGTGCTCCCCTCGCTGAGCAGGCGCAGCACGTGCCGATCGGTCTCGTCGACGCCTTCGGCCTCGGAGGAGGCGGATGGTGCGGCGGTGGTGTGCAGCGGCGCATCGATGGGCCCGGCCAGCTCGGCCAGCTCGCGGCCGACCGGTCCGCGAAGCCAGCGCACGCGCAGCTCCTCGTCCACCGTCCCCTGCGCGATCCGGGAGAGCGTCGCCTTGAGCCAGGCCCGCAGCGTGCCCTCCGCCTCGGACGGCCCACCTGCCAGGATCGCGCGACCGGCGGGCAGCAGGATGTCCAGGTTGGCGTCCTCATGGACCGCCTCGAACAGCGCCTGCACCGCCGCGCCGCCCGCGGCCACGGCCCGTTCTACTTCGCCGCGTGCGAGGGCGACCCCCGCGATCGCGGCGCTCGCCTGTGCCCCCCAGGGAGCGTGCCCGCTGAGCGTCCCCTGCAGCTGCTGCGCGTCGAGTGCCGATCGCTCGGCGAGGTCCAGCAGCTCGGAATCCGAGCTGACCGATCCCAGCCGGGCGGCTTCGAGCGCGAGGCGGGCGAGAGCTTCGCACCGTGCCGCCGGCCGACCCTGGTCGGTGGCCATCTGCACGGCCAGCTCGAGGTGACGACGCATGCCCGGCGCGTCGCCGCGGCCCGCGTCGAGCTGCCCCCGCCAC
>JBJKRK010000318.1:0-4010 GCA_046704705.1 Candidatus Limnocylindrales bacterium
GCAAGGTGATCGGAGGCGGGCTCCCCATCGGCGCGTACGGCGGACGTGCCGAGCTGATGGAGCTGGTCGCGCCGCTCGGGCCCGTGTACCAGGCCGGGACACTCTCAGGCCACCCGCTCGCCATGGCAGCCGGAGCGGCGACGCTGGCCCAGCTCCACCCCGAGCGCTACGCGGGTCTGGAGACGCGCGCCGCGAGCCTCGAGGCCGGGCTTCGCGAGGTCGCCGCGGCCGCCGGACGGGAAGTCGCGGTCAGCCGCATCGGCTCGTTGCTCACGGTCTTCTTCCGCCCGGCTGCGCCGGTCAACGCCGCGCAGGCGATGGAGGCGGACCGGGCCGCGTTCGCCCGGTTCTTCGGCGCGATGCTCGATGCGGGCGTGCTGCTCCCCCCTTCGCAGTTCGAGGCATGGTTCGTCTCCATGGCCCACACGGAGGCCGAGATCGAGCTGACGATCCGGGCGGCCCGCGCCGCCTTCCGCACGTGACCGACAACGACCGCTTTCTCCGGGCCTGTCGCCGCGAGCCGGTGGACGCCACGCCGGTCTGGTTCATGCGCCAGGCCGGGCGTGCCCTGCCGGAGTTCCGCGCGATCCGCGAGCGGGCCTCGCTGGTGGACATCACCCGCGATCCGGCCCGCTGCGCCGAGGTGACCCTTCTGCCAGTCGAGCGGCTCGGCGTCGACGCGGCGATCCTCTTCGCCGACATCACGACGCCGCTGCCGGGCATGGGCGTCGAGGTGGAGCTCCGCCCCGGCGTCGGGCCGGTGATCGAGCGGGCGGTCCGATCGCCGCAGGACGTCGAACGCCTGCGGCCCTTTGCACCGGAGGATGCCGTGCCGGCGTTGCTGCAGGCGATCCGGCTGGTGCGGCGGAGCGCCGACGTGCCCTTGATCGGCTTTGCAGGGGCCCCGTTCACGCTTGCCTGCTACCTGGTCGAGGGTGGTCCGTCGCGCGACTTCCTCACCACGAAGACGCTGCTGCACGCGGCCCCGGGAACCTGGTCGACCCTGATGGACCGCCTCACCGCCATGACGGTGAGCTATCTTCGAGCGCAGGTGGCGGCCGGGGTGCAGGCCGTGCAGCTCTTCGACAGCTGGGCCGGCGCGCTGGCCCCGCTCGACTACGAGCGCGCGGTTGCGCCCTGGAACCGCCGGCTGTTCGCAGCGCTCGCCGATCTGGGCGTGCCGACGATCAACTTCGCGGTGGGAACCGCGGGGTTCCTCGAGCTGCAGGCCGGGACGGGCGGCGACGTGGTCGGCCTGGACTGGCGGATCACGCTGGCCGAAGGGTGGTCCCGCGTGGGCGACCGTGCGGTGCAGGGCAACCTGGACCCGGCGGCGCTCCTCGGGCCATTCGAGGCGGTCGCGGACGCCGCACGCGCGATCCTGGACCAGGCCGCCGGTCGACCCGGGCACATCTTCAACCTGGGCCATGGCGTGCTGCCCCAGACAGACCCCGACCAGCTGCGCCGGCTGGTCGATCTCGTACATGCGCTATCGTCCGGCGCAGCGGTGGCGCCACCCGAGACCGCCGCGTCCCCCGTGGAGGTGAGAAACAGCCGATGACCGGTGCCGCAACCGCTCCCGCCTGGACCGGCGAGCGACGCTTCCTCGCCGCCTGCCGGCGTGCCCCGGCCGACGCGACCCCCGTCTGGTTCATGCGCCAGGCCGGCCGCACGCTCGCCGAGCACCGCGGCCTGCGCGAGCGCTACTCGATCATGACGCTGGCCAAGACGCCCGAGCTCAACGCGCAGATCAGCCTGATGCCCATCGCCGCCTATGGCGTCGACGCGGCCGTGCTGTACGCGGACATCATGCTGCCCCTCGAGCCGATGGGCGTGCGCTTCGTCCTGGACCCGCAGGTCGGCCCGATCATCGATGTGCCCCTGCGTACGCCCGCCGACGTGGCGCGGCTGCGGCCGATTGATCCGGCGACCGATGTCGGCTTCGTGATGGAGGCGTTGCGGATCGTCCGTCGCGAACTGGACGGCAAGCAGGCCGTCATCGGCTTTGCCGGCGGCCCGTTCACGCTTGCCGGCTACCTGATCGAGGGTCGGCCCTCCCGCGACTACGCCGTGGCCAAGCGCTTCATGTACGCACAGCCGGGCGACTGGCACGAACTCCTGCGCCGGCTGACCGACATGACGATCGACTACCTGCGGGCGCAGGTGCATGCCGGCGCGCAGGCCCTGCAGCTCTTCGACTCGTGGGCCGGCGTGCTCGCGCCCGCGGACTACCGGACCTTCGTGCTGCCGCACTCGCGCCGCATCTTCGCGAGCGTCAGGGATCTCGGCGTTCCCACGATCCACTTCGCCGCGGCGAGCGCCGGGATCCTCGATGCGCTCGTCGAGGCGGGCGGCGACGTGATCTCGATCGACCACCGCCAATCGCTCGCCGACGCCTGGCAGCGGGTCGGCCCCGGGCACGGGATCCAGGGCAACCTGGACGCCGCGCGCCTGCTGGCGGGCTGGGAGGCGACCCGAGCGGGCGCGGATCAGGTGCTTGGCGAGGCGGCCGGTCGGTCGGGCCACATCTTCAACCTGGGCCACGGCGTCCTGCCCGACACCGATCCCGGGCTGCTCCACGAACTCGTGGAGTACGTGCACGCGGCCTCGGCGACCGGCCTCGGACAGGCCGAATGAGCGCCCCGGCGGACGCGACGGCAGGGGGCGTGCGGGCAGGGGGGCCGTCCGCAGCCCCGCACTCGGGCGATTCGCCCGTCCCCGCACCCCGGCGCGCCGACGACAGTGCGGGCTCCGTGGCGACCGTCGGCGTCCTGCTCATGACCTACGGCTCTCCCGCAACCCTGGACGAGCCGGACGTCGCGCGCTATCTGGCGAATGTGCGCGGTGGCCGCCCCGCGCCCGCGGAGCTGGTCACGGAGTTCACACGCCGCTACCGCATAATCGGCGGGTCGCCTCTCATCTCGATCACCCGGGCCCAGGCGACGGCACTGCAGGCGCAACTCGGCGACGGATTCGAGGCGGCCGTCGGGATGCGCTTCTCCGAGCCGACGATTGCCGACGGGCTGCGCGAGCTGGCCTCCGCCGGCGCGAGGCGGGTCGTCGCGATCATCCTCTCCCCGCAGTACTCGCCGCTCATCATGGGCGGCTACGAGCGTGACCTCGGGGCGGCGCGTGCGTCGCTCGGCGACGCCGCGCCCGAGGTGGCGGTCTCCGGGGCCTGGCATCTTCAGCCGGACTTCATCCGCGCCCTGGCCGAGCGCATCCGCGAGGGTCTGCGCGCCCTGCCGGAAGCGCAGCGGGCCACGGCTCCGGTGCTGTTGACCGCGCACAGCCTGCCAAGGCGCGTCGCCGAGCAGGAGCCGGGGTACCTGGAACAGCTGTGCGACACCGCTGCGGCCGCGGCCGACGCGGCCGGGCTGCCGGCCGACCGCTGGCGTTTCTGCTGGCAGAGCGCCGGGCACGAGCCGGGCGAGTGGATGAAGCCCGACTTCGCCGACCTCATGCCGCAGCTGCGGTCCGAGGGCCACCGATCCGTGCTCGTCGCGCCGGTCCAGTTCCTCGCCGACCACCTGGAGATCCTCTACGACGTCGAGGTGGGGGCCCGGGAGCAGGCGGACGCCGCGGGGATGGAGTTCCACCGCATCGAGTCGCTCAACACGATGCCGCGCTTCATCACCGCGCTGGCCGCGGTGGCCAGGGAGACCGCCGGAATCGCATAGGCAACCTCGTCGCGGGGGGCCGGCCAGGGAGGTTCTGCCTGGCCGAAACACACGCCCGTCAGGCCCGGAAGATCCTCCCCGCCTCCGGCTGGCACGCGCAGGCGGGCGCCGCGCAGGGGGGGGCCGCGCAGGGGTCATGGCCGGTCAGACGCGCGCGGATTCGCCGCTTCCAGGTGCCGCGCGCAAGGGGAGTTGCTCCGCCTCGCGGACGAGCGCCTCGAGATCGATCGGGGCCGCGTCGGCGGCCTCGAGCCGGGCAAGGGTTCGTTCGATCCACTCGAGCGCGGCAGGGACGTCCACGCGCGTCAGGGCGGCCGCGGCGGCGCGCTC
>JBJKRK010000319.1:0-3861 GCA_046704705.1 Candidatus Limnocylindrales bacterium
AGTGATCTGGCAGAGTAGGGGCACCGACCTGCGCACGTCCGATGGAGGGCGGACCTGGACGGCCACCCCGCCCGGCCTGTTCGACGCCGTCATCCCCAGCGGCTTCTGGCTCTTCGACGACACGCACTGGCTCGCGCTGGAGTGGGGCGGGAACCAGCAGGCCTGGCTGCTGGTGGTGTCCAACGACGGCGGTCGGACCTGGACGACACGCGCGGCGTTTCCGATTGCGGCATCCGCACCACCGGCTATCACGGCGAACCCGTGAACGGGGAAGTGACGCGACGCGCCATGCTCGACTGCACCGGGCGCGAAGACGGGGTGCTGGCGCGCGAAACGGCCTTCGCGTGATCGGTGTCCGGCCGACGCAGATGGTGACCGTCGCGGTCGCGGCCATGCTCGCGGTGGGCGGGTGTGCCTCGGTCGCGCCGACCGCCACGCCTGTCAGCTCCGCCCCGCCGTCACCCGCGGCATCGACGCCTGTCGGGTCGGTACCACCCTCCGGTCCTTCGTTCATCCCGCCGACCCCGCTGCCTTCGATCTCGTTCCCGTCGCCGCCGCCATCGGTTGAGGTGGTGTCGCCGCCGATCCCTGTGCCAACCGCAATGCGGACCGACGCGATCGACGGGATCGCCTTCTTCACCGCGCAGGAGGGGCTGCTCGTCGGGGGGACCGAGGGCCAGGGCGGCCTGACCGCGGCAGGGACAGGGCTCGTCTGGCGCACCATGGACGGCGGGGCCCACTGGACGCGGGAGGCCGTGGCAGCGGGTCCGCTCCGCGCGGTCGCGGTGGTCGGGACGTTGCTCGCCTGGGCGAGCTCGACGTGCGTGTCGGGTGACCCGCCGAGCTGCCGGCCCGAGCTCCTCGCCAGCCGGAACGGCGGGGTGTCCTGGCAGCCGATCGCCGACCACGGCTTCGTCGCGCTCGACTTCCTGAACGCCACCCACGGCTGGGGATTGGAGGGCACCCTCTACACAGCGCTCGAGACGACCAGCGACGGCGGCCGAACGTGGTCGCCTGCGCCGGCGCAGCCCTGTCCGCGCGCCCAGCCCTGGAGGGCCGACGGGGTGAGCTTCACCGACCGGCTCCACGGCTGGGTCTCTTGCACCGGGCTGGGCGAGGCCGGCAACTCGGACAAGGCGGTCGTTGCCACCAGCGACGGCGGCCACCACTGGCATGTGCTGGCCGCGGCCTACCCCGTCCAGGGCTACCCCGCCCCGAACGTCGGCTCGATCCCGGAACTCGATGCGCTCTGGGGGATCGCGATGCGGGCGAACGGCACGGGGCTCGTCTGGATGCCGATCGGTGGGGCCGACGGCACCTGGCGCACCGCCGACGGTGGCCGGACCTGGACGGACATCCAGATGGGCGCGCACCCGGGCGACTACGGCGCGCTCGCCGGATGGCTGGTGAACGACACGACCTGGTTCCTCGTACTCGAACCGGAGCAGGTCGTGCGAAGCACCGACGCCGGCCGGAGCTGGCAGCCTGTCGGGACGCCAGGCTGACCCTGGGGAACGCACCGCCTCGACACGCGGCGGATCCTCCCCAGGGCGCATCGCCCCGCAGTCCCGGCGCAGGGACGATCCTGCACATCCGAGCCGCCATGCTGGTCGCATGCCGAAGGCTGCCTTGAGGTTCTTCGGCCAGGGGAATAGGTCGGCCCGCCCCCCCGGCGCCAAGGGTGGCACGTGGTACACTCCTGCGCCGTGACGAGCGGCTCGACATAGCTGGCTGGCCGTCCCAATATCCGACCCGACATCGGGGCACCGGATGGCACCAGCCGGCAGCTTGACGAGATCGACTCGGGATGCGGAGAGGTCGCATAGAGGCCTAGTGCGGCGGTTTGCTAAACCGTTGAGTGGGGTAACCTGCTCCGAGGGTTCGAATCCCTCCCTCTCCGCCAGTAGCGCGGCGCCCGTAGCTCAGTGGATAGAGCGTCAGGTTGCGGACCTGAAGGCCGTGGGTTCGAGTCCCGCCGGGCGCGCCAATTCCCACGTGTGCCGCGGCACCTCGGCCCGTGCCCGAAGGACGGTGACGCCGAGCCGTCCGGCCCTTGTGAGTGAAGCTGCCGCCCGCGGAACCTGTCGGTACGGACCACCCGAGGTGCCTGCGTTGGTTGGCGCAACCTCGAGGTCCGGACCGGGTCGGCGATCCGGCTCCGCTCGATCCGGGGCAACCGCAGGGGAAGAGGAACGGCAGGCCATGCCACATTTCGAGACAGTGCTGCTCGCGACCGACGGCACCCCGACTTCCGACGAGGCGACGCGGGAGGCGGTCCGCCTGGCCGCCGAGCTGGGCGCCCGCTTGCTGATCGTGAGCGTCGTCGCCGCGGACGGAAAGCAGCGTGAGGCGCGCCAGGATCTGGAGGCAAATGGCGTTCGACTGGTTGCGCGCGCGAAGGAGATCGGCGTCGAGGCTTCGTACCTGATCTGGGAGGGCGAGCCGGGTGAGTCGATCGTCGCCGCGGCCGACGCCGAGGGTGCCGATCTCATCGTGATGGGGACACGCGGGCTGGGCAAGGTGGGCAGGCTCATCCTGGGCAGCGTCTCCGATGCCGTCATCCGGCAGGGCCACTGCCCGGTCTTGGTCGTCCGCCCGCAGCCGGATTCGGTTCGCACCGGCCATCCCTCGGGTACCGCCGCCGGCGTTCGCTGACGCAGCGCCGAGACCGCAGCGCCGAGACCGCAGCGCCGGCAGCGCCGCGCGGCGAAGGAGCCGACCACGACCTGGATCCGCAGCCCGCGCTCGGGCGGCCGGCGTACCATGCCAGGGCACGGTACGGCACGCGGCCCGATCGGGACCGCGCGCGGGCCGGTCCGGGTCAGCCCATCCCGAACACCATGGGGTAGGTCACGATGACCGACGAGCGCTGCACACGATGAACTACGAGCTCTACATGCGCGAGGCGATCGCCGAGGGGCGACTCGGCGCGAAAGCCGGCGAGCGGCCCCGGGGCGCGGTTGCCGTGCTCGATGACGCCATGGTGGTGCGCGCACACGAGCGCGTGAGGGACACCGGCGATCCCACTGCGCACGCGGTCGTGATCGCCCTCCGCGACACGGCGCGGCGCCTGGGCCGCTCGGCGCTGGGCGGCCTCGTGATTTTCGCCACGCACGAGCCATGCCCCATGTGCGTCGGCGCGATGCTCGAGAGCGATGCCGACGCGCTTGTCTACGCCCTGCCGGACCCGCGCGGCGCCGCGGGTACCGCGGTGCAGCTCGCTCGGACCGACGTGCTGCCCCGCAGGCTGCGTGTGATCTCGGGGATCCTCGAAGACGAGGCGGCCGAGCTGGTCGCGCTCGGGCAGTCGGGCGACCGGACAGCGATCGAGGGCGATCCGGGCGCCTGACGATCTGCCCGCTGCGCCAATCCGCGCGCCGCGCCGGATGCGGCGACTCGGCGCCGGGTCCGCGTGCGGTCACGGTGCGGCCTCGAGCCCCCGGGCCGCTTTGGTATCCTCTCGGCGGAGAGGTGTCCGAGTGGTTGATGGTGCCGCTCTCGAAAAGCGGTGTGCGAAAGCACCGTGGGTTCGAATCCCACCCTCTCCGCCATCTACGCCGGACCTTCCGGACGGATATCGCGCTCGCGGAGAGGTCGCCTAGTGGCCTAGGGCGCCGCACTGGAAATGCGGTATGCGGCAACGCATCGCGGGTTCAAATCCCGCCCTCTCCGCCACTCCCTCGTTCCCACACCCGCGGCGCGCGCCCGGCGGGGTGTCCGCTGTATCATCCCGAGGCCGTGCTAGGCGGGGAGCCAGCGGTGCCCTGTACCTGCAATCCGCTATAGCAGGGCTGAATTCCCTCCCGAGGCCCGCGTTCGCGAGGGCCACCGGGCTGGCCGACGTTGAGGATCGGGTCCCGC
>JBJKRK010000320.1:0-3277 GCA_046704705.1 Candidatus Limnocylindrales bacterium
GTCTGCTCGCCCTTGGCCTTCGTGGCCCGCGATGCGGCGACCCGGGCGCGCGCCGCCTTGGCGGTGGCCGCCCTGCCCTTGGTCTTCGCCGCCCGGGCGCCCGTCACGACGCTCGAACCGGCGAGCGCGGCATTGATCTTGCGCATCAGCCGGCTCTTTCGGCGGGCGGCGGCGTTGGCGTGGATCGCACCCACTTTGGCGGCGCGATCGAGCCCGGCGACCGCGTCGGACACGGCGGCCTGCGCCTTCTCCGCGTCACCGCTCAGCGCGACGGCGAGCGCCTTCGCCACGAGCGTCTTCGCCGCGGACCGGCGGGGCTGGTTGATGCGGCGTTTGCGCTCAGTCTGCCGAACGCGCTTGATCGCGGAAGGTGTGTTGGCCACGCGGAGCGAACCTCTCGGTGCTGCTGATGAGTGTCTCTCTGTTCGACGCAGGATGAGACGAGGCGACGCGGCATTGTACCAGAGCGACCGGGTCGGTCGTGCGCTGCTACACTGCGACGCCGGATGATCCCCCGCGAACGCCTGCGCAATTTCTGCATCATCGCACACGTCGACCACGGGAAATCCACGCTCGCCGACCGGTTCCTGGAGCTGACGCACACCATCGACCCGCGTCAGATGACCAGCCAGGTCCTCGATTCGATGGATCTGGAGCGGGAGAAGGGCATCACCATCAAGGCCCGCGCCGTTCGCCTGCACTACGGTGCCGCCGACGGCCAGGACTATGCCCTCAACCTGATCGACACGCCGGGCCACGTGGATTTCACGTACGAGGTGAGCCGCTCCCTGCAGGCCTGCGAGGGCGCCGTGCTCGTGGTGGACGCCGCCCAGGGGATCGAGGCGCAGACGCTCGCCAACGTGCACCTCGCGCTGGAGCACGGCCTGGTGATCGTCCCCGTGATCAACAAGATCGATCTCCCCTCGGCGCAGCCGGACGCGGTGATCGAGGATCTCGAGAGCGTGCTGGCCATCCCGCGCGAGGAAGTGATCCTGGCGTCGGCCAAGGAGGGCACCGGGGTGCCGGCAATCCTGGAGGCGATCGTCGGCCGCATCCCGCCCCCCCGCGGCGATCCCGAGGCGCCGCTGCAGGGGCTGATCTTCGACTCCCACTACGACCCGTACAAGGGCGTGGTGGCCTACGTGCGGTTGTTCCAGGGCACGCTGCGCAGCCACGACTCCGTACGCCTGATGGCGTCCGAGGCGGAGAGCGAGCTGCTCGAGCTGGGGGTGTTTCGCCCGCAGCTCGTTCCTGTCGACGAGCTCACGGCAGGCGAGGTGGGCTACGTCGCGACCGGCCTGAAGAGCGTGCGCGACTGCCGCGTGGGCGACACGCTGACCCGGGCGGACGCTCCCGCGGCGGCCCCGCTGCCGGGGTACAAGCCGGCCAAGCCGCTCGTGTTCGCCGGCATCTATCCCATCGCCGGCACGGACTACCCGCTGCTGCGGGACGCGCTTGAGAAGCTCCACCTGAACGACGCGTCGTTCAGCTTCGAGCCGGAGAGCTCCGTCGCCCTCGGGTTCGGGTTTCGCTGCGGCTTCCTCGGCCTCCTCCACATGGAGATCATCCAGGAACGCCTGGAGCGCGAGTTCGATCTGCAGCTGATCGCGTCGGCGCCGTCTGTCGAGTACCTGGTGACGCTCACGCACGACCGCGGCCAGGTGAAGGTCGACAACCCGGCCGAGCTTCCTCCGGCCGGCGAGATCGAAGCGATCGCCGAGCCCTGGGTGCGCGTGAAGGTCATCAGCCCGGCGACGTACATCGGCCCCCTCATCGACCTCGCCACCAACCGGCGCGGCACCCTGGGGGGCATGGAGTATCTCGATGCGAGCCGCGTCATGCTCACCTTCGAGATGCCGCTGGCCGAGGTGATCGTCGACTACTACGATCAGCTGAAGAGCCGGAGCCAGGGATATGCGAGCATGGACTACGACGAGGCCGGCTACCGCGAAGGGCACCTCGCCAGGCTCGATATCCTGGTCAATGGAGAGCCCGTGGACGCCCTGTCGCTGATCGTGCATAGGGAACAGGCGCACCAGCGCGGTCGCGAGCTCGTCCATCGACTGCGCGAGCTGATCCCCCGCCAGCTCTTCGAGGTGCCCGTGCAGGCGGCGGTGGGAAGCACGATCGTGGCCCGGGAGACGATCGGGGCGCTCCGCAAGAACGTCCTGGCGAAGTGCTACGGGGGCGACATCACGCGCAAGCGCAAGCTCCTGGAGAAGCAGAAGGAGGGCAAGCAGCGCATGAAGCGGGTCGGCAGCGTCGAGATCCCGCAGGAGGCCTTCATGGCCGTCCTGCGCACCGACCGGACGAGCTGAGCGGCGGGCCGTGGACGTCCTCCGCGCGCTCATCGCGATCGCGTTCATCGGCCTCCTGGTCCGCCTGCGGTACGACGCCGACCGCTTCGAGGCGGCCGAGTCGGATCCGGGACCCGCGTCGGCGACATGGTCGGGCTACGGCCTGCGCCTCGCCTGGGTGCTGCTGGCCATCGCGCTCGCCGGCGCCGTCGGCCTGTTGTGGCCGGACGGAGCCGATGCCCTCGGGCTCTCCGCTGCCGGCGGCGTGGGTGGGTTCGTCCTGGGGATCCTCGTGGGCCTGGTGGGCGCCGGCGCGATCCTCGCGGCGGTGTGGTACTTCGGCCGCGGTCTGCCCTCACCGGTGCTCGAGCTCCGCGACGCGGCCTGGGCGACGGCGAACATCGCGAGCACCGCCCTGGTCGACGAAATCGGCTTTCGTGGCGCCGCGCTCGGTCTCTTCCTGGCGGCCGGCGCGGACCCGGGCCTCGCGGTGGTCGGCCAGGCCATTCTGTACACGCTCGCGACGCGCCTCGCGAGGGCGCGTGGAGGCCTCGTCCCTGTTTCGGGCGCGCTGCTCCTCGGCCTGGTGACGGGCTGGCTCGCCGTCCTGACGGGTGGGCTGCTCGCGCCGTTCGTCGCGCACCTCGTGATGCGCTCCGCCGCGCTCACTTACACGGCGGACCTGCTGCCGCTCGACACGCGCCCGGGGTGACTCCGGGCTGCCGCTTCTCGTGACGCGCAGCAGCGCAGCCCTGCCTTCGGCGGACGCCGCACATGCGGGTCCTCATACGGCGACCGCGGCGACGCGGCCACCCCGACGCCCCCGACCGCCCGTTGCGCTGTATCTTCATCTCCCGTTCTGCCTGAGCATCTGCCCGTACTGCGATTTCGTCGTGGACGCGGGCCGGGCCGCCCGCGGACCCGCCGCCCGTGTCGAGGCCTACGTCGATGCACTCGTCGCGGAGCTCGCGATCCGGGCG
>JBJKRK010000321.1:0-8910 GCA_046704705.1 Candidatus Limnocylindrales bacterium
CGATGATCCTGGCGTGACGCCGCCCGTGCCCGCCGAACCACCCTCGGGGCGATCCCGCTTCAACCCGCGGATGCGGCGCTGGCTGATCGATGGAGCCGAGACGCTTGCGCTCACGCTCATTCTCTTCGTGGGCATCCAGACCTTCGTCGCGCAGCCGTTTCAGGTCCACCAGGACAGCATGGAGAACACACTCCTGCCCGGGCAGTACGTCCTTGTCGACAAGCTGACGCCGCGCTTCGAGCCGTACCAGCGGGGCGACATCGTCGTCTTCACCCCGCCCGGCGCAGCGTCGGGCACGCCCCCGTACATCAAGCGCGTGATCGGGCTGCCCGGGGACACGATCACGATCGCGAACGGGCACGTCTCGGTCAACGGGCATGCGCTTGCCGAGCCCTACGTGTACCGGGGCCAGCCGACGCTTCCCGACGGGGCCCGCGATCGCTGGGTCGTACCAGCCGGGTCGCTCTTCGTGCTGGGCGACCACCGCATGGTCTCGGACGATTCGCGCGTCTTCGGCACGGTCCCGATCGCAAGCGTGATCGGCCGTGCCTGGCTGCGCTACTGGCCGATCGGCACGCTGGAGGTGCTCGCTGCCCCGACCTTCCCCAACCTCAGCCCGGCCGGCCCGAGCGCGGCGCCCCGCGCACCTTCCCCGCCGTGACGGCGCACGGCACGCGTTGCGCCGAGCGTCGACCGCGCGTCGCGTCCGGGCGTCATGGCGGCCGGAGGGTGCGCAACGTGCCATTGCATCGCAGGGTGGCACCAGCCGCTTGCCCCGGGGTCCGGGCGTACACTGCCCCGCGATGCGTCCCACGCCCGCGCTCGATCGCTGGCACCGGTTCTCCCGCCGTGGCTATCAGAAGGTCCCCGAACTGACGATCCTGTTCTGGATCGTCAAGCTCCTCTCGACGGCGATGGGGGAGTCGACCTCGGACTTCCTCGTCTACCACATCAACCCGTACGTGGCGGTCGTGGCGGGCTGCCTGGGGCTCGTCGGCGCCCTTGCGCTGCAGCTGCGGGTCGCGCGCTACGTCGCCTGGGTGTACTGGCTCACTGTCGTCATGGTCGCGGTATTCGGCACGATGGCGGCCGACGTCCTGCACGTCGTGCTGCACATCCCGTACGTCGTGACATCCGCCGGCTTCGCGCTCTCCCTCGCGATTGTCTTCGTCGCCTGGTACCGGGTGGAGGGGACGCTCTCCATCCACAGCATCGTCACTCTCAGGCGGGAGGGCTTCTACTGGGCCACGGTGATGGCGACGTTCGCCCTGGGCACCGCGCTGGGGGACATGACCGCGGCCACCCTCGGTCTGGGGTACTTCCCCTCGGCCCTCCTCTTCGCCGTGCTGTTCGTCCTCCCTGCGATCGGCTACGGTTGGTTCGGCTGGAACGCGGTCGCCGCGTTCTGGGCCTCATACCTCGTCACGCGGCCGCTGGGTGCCTCGGTCGCCGACTGGCTGGGCAAGCCATACCTGGGGGGCCTGGGCATCGGCGACGGCACCGTGGCGCTCGTGCTGACCGGCTGCATCGTCGCCCTCGTCGCGTACCTCGCCGCGAGCCGTGTGGACGCACCCCTCGAAGGGCGGTTCCGGATGGCTCGCCCCATCGCGCACCTGGACTGACCATCGGTCCACGCGGGCGGTCACCGGCCGGCGGTGCGCCAACCCGGAGGCCTCCCCCATGGGGCCTCCCCCATGTCGAGCAAAGCCGTGGATCTCGCCGATTGGCGCCGCCCCGCCGGCCGGAGATTCATCGACGCGTCCCGGGGCAAGGCTGGTGGGACCCGGTGCCGCGGAGGAGGAAACTCATGACGGCACCGGGGTGCCCATCGGACCATTTGACTGGTTTGAACATTCTATACACGGCACGCGGAACCCGCCTGGCGGAGTGGTCTGGCCAGGCCCGCCGATTTCCGCCGTAGCCGGCTCCAGGCGGGCGCTCCCGCGCGTGTGGCACGCGCCCCCCGCCCCGCACCCGCTCGGCGGATGCCGCACCCCGGGGGAGATCAGAACGTGACAACTCTGTCCGCCCAGAGGGTCCACTCGGCGAGCTCGGCCATCGAGGAGCGGCGGACTCCCTCCGCGAGGTCGGCGCTGGTGTACCCCCGTGCGTCCATGCACGTGCCGCAGGCACCGACCTCGCTACCGCGCGAGGCCAGGCCCTTCAGCATCCGACCGATGTTGTAGTAACCGTCCGGCGTCGTCTGGCCCACCTTCGCGCAGGCGACGGCATCGGCCATCAGGAACAGCCGCACCCGTGTGCCGTCGGTCTTCGCCAGGGCGAGCGCGAGCCGGAGGCCGTTGTACGAGCGTTCGGTGCCATACGGCGGATCGTTGAGGAGCAGCAGTGCGTTCATGCCGCCGATGCTCGGGCACCTGCGACCCCGCGCCACCTGCCGGATGGCCCTCACCGCCAGTGGGCGAGCAGCATGGCGAGCGCAACGGAGAGCAAGGCGACCCACAGGACCGAAAGGGCCGCCTCCGGCGCGCCGATCAGCGAGCGACGGTCGACCACCTCACGAGACCCATCGGCGTACACGATTTCCCCGTGCACCTCAATCGCGCGCCGGCGGATGGAGCGCGCGCGGGTGGACAGCCGGCGCTGCGCGAGGCTCATGAGGGTGGCCGCGAGCGCCGCCAGCGCTATGGGCAGAACATGGGCCCCGCTGGCGTATCCGGTGGCCACCACGGGGAACGCTCCCCAGCCGAGCGCGAACCCTCCGTCCGAATGCACGAGCGGCGCCTCGAACGCGTACAGCACGACGAGCGCCACGCCGGCGACGACGAAAAGGAGAAACGGCGCCCCGAACAGGGTTACGCCGTCCAGGCCGATGGCGGCCGCGGCGAGGAGGGCCAGCGTGCCAAGGGCGACGAGGACGGACGCCGGAATCTCCGTGCGGAGCGGGCGCCCACGCAGCTCGTCGAACGCGTGGGCGCCGACCCCAACCGCGAGGCCGAAGGCGAGGAGCGCGCCTGCCACGACACGCGGATCGGGCGCCGGCGCGACCGCCGCGCCGAGGAGCACGTACGAGAGATGCCACACCGTGTAGGGCGGATGGAGCAGCGTCCAGTAGTCGTGCCAGCCGCCGCCTCGGGCCGCGTAGAAGGCCGGACCGAGGATTGCTGCACTGGAGTCTCGCTGCGCGAGGGCGGCTCGCGTGGAGGCGGGCGGCGCGATGGCGCCGGGCGTTGGCGCGCCCGGCGCGCGGGCCGTTTCCACCGATTCCTGCAGCTGGCTCGTGCCCGCCGCGCTCACTGCCGCTGGCGCCGCAGGTGCGGCGACCGTTTGTGCCGCAGGGGGCGCGACCGCCTCGGCCGATCGGCATCGCACTGCGCTGATGACGACCCCGCCCCCGAGGCTCATGCGCCGCGTGCGGACGTCGCTCAGTCCGGCCTCCCGCCAGTACCGCTCGATGCTCGGAAGCGGGTGCGCCGCGTAGAAGCGCTCGATGCTGGGGCCGAGGAACGCACCGACGGAAGCCCATCTGGCGGAGACCATCCGCCCGCCGAGGGGAAGACCGAGGCGCGTGTACAGCCACCACAGAGGCCGCCAGATGCCACGCGGCAGCCCGAACTCGACCATGGCGACGCGACCGCCCGGCTTCACGACGCGCGCGAGCTCGCGCATGGTCGCCGCGGGATCGTCCACGTACCGCAGGAGATACGTGAAGGTCAGGTGGTCGAAGGCTCCGTCAGGGAACGGCAGGCGCTCGGCGCTGCCTTCGACGATTGCCTCGAAGACCCCGGGGCGCTGTCGCGCGACGCGGAGCATGTCCGTGCTCTGGTCGAGGCCGACCACGCTGCAGCCGTAGCGCTGGCGCAGCTCCCGGGCGACCATTCCGGTGCCCGTCGCCACGTCGAGCACGCGATCCACCGGGCGCGCCTGGATGGCGTCGACGAGCGCTCGACGCCAGCGGGGATCCTGCCCGAGCGAGAGCACGGTCGCGACGCGGTCGTACGTATCCGCGATGCCGATGAAGATGCGCTGCGCATCGTCCGCGCCCATCGGTGGAGTCTGACAGATCGCCGGACGTGTGCCTTCCGCGGGCCCATGCTGCGTGCCTTCCGCAGGCCGATGCTGCGTGCCTTCCGCGGGCCCATGCTGCGTGCCTTCCGTGCCGATCGGGAGCGCGACCGCGCGGCTCGCGTCGGCTGACGCTCGCCCGGTGGCCTCTCCGGCGGGGTGGTCTGCTCGGTTGTGCGGCCCGCTGGCCTCGGCGTGCTTCTCGCCTGGGGCCTCGCGGTGTACGTTCTTGGTGGCGCCTGCGCGCCGCATCGAGCGGGAGGGAGCGAAACGTGAACAGCCAGCCCGTCACGCAGCCGGCGCCGCCAGGAGGAGTCCTGCGCTGGGCGCTCAAGCTGCCCGTCTACCTGTACCGGGCGCACCTCGGGTTCCTCTTCCGCCATCGCTTCCTCGTCCTCGTGCACGAGGGTCGGCGCACGCACCGGCGGCGGGAAACGCCGCTGGAGGTCATGGCCTACGATCCTGTCCGCCAGGAGGCGATCGTGGCGGCCGGCTGGGGCCGCAGGACCGGGTGGCTTCACAATGTCGAGGCCGGTCTTGCCCGCGAGGTGTGGATCTCGGGCTCCCGCTACTCGCCCGCCTGGCGGCGTCTCGAGCTCGACGAGGCGGTCACCACGATCGAGCACTACGAGCGCCATAGCGGCATCCCCCTCGCGATCGTCCGACCGGTCCTCAGCCGCCTGCTCGGCTGGCGCTACGACGGCACACCGGAGGCACGCCGGCGCGCGGCCGAGCAGCTACCTCTGGTCGCGTTCCGCCCGGTGCCGGCAGCGGAGCTGCAGCGAGCGCCCCAGGCCCAGAGTCGCCGTCCGGGGCGCTGAGCGCAGTTCCAGCGCGTCCCCACTCGTGCCGGGGCGGCCGAGGGATCGGTCGCCTGGCTCCCCCGGCCAGCACCTCGCGGCGGCCGAAGCAGCTTCACCCCGACCGGGCGCCCTGACGCGTCGTCCCCCTTCGTGACGCGTCGTCCCCCTTGTTGGCTCGGGTGGTTCGGGCTAGACTCCGCAACTGCAGCGGGATGCAGTTGCAACCGCTTGCATTTGACGGAGCGGGTCATGCACATCCCGGATGGGTATCTCAGCCCGGTCATCTCAGGCGGACTGGGCGCGGTGACCGTGCCCGCCTGGTATGTGGCGACGCGGCGCATCAAGCAGGTCCTCAACAACCGGACGGTGCCGCTGCTCGCGATCTTCGCCGCGCTCTCCTTCACGATCATGATGTTCAACATCCCGGTGCCCGGCGGCACGACGGCGCACGGGGTGGGCGGCACCCTCATCGCGATCGTGCTCGGGCCGTGGGCTGCCGTCATCGCGGTGAGCACGGCGCTGATCATCCAGGCGCTCTTCTTCGGCGACGGGGGCGTGCTCGCAATCTTCGCGAACTGCCTGAACATGGCCGTCATCCTGCCCTTCACGGGATACCTCGTGTACCGCGTGGTGGCCGCCCGGGCACCCGTCCTCTCCACACGCCGGGTATGGGCCGCCGCCATCGGCGCGTATGTCGGCATCACGGTCGCGGCGCTTGCCGTCGGCATCGAGCTCGGCGTCGAGCCTGTGTTCTTCACGCAGAACGGGCATCCGCTGTACAGCCCGTACACGCTCGAGCAGGCAATCCCAGCGATGCTCGCCGCGCACGTCTTTGGCGCCTCCATCGTCGAGGGGCTGATCACCGGGCTCGGCGTCGCGTACTTCCAGAAGCGCCACCCCGAGTACCTGACCGAGCTGCAGTCGGTCTTCGCGCCGGACGCGGCGTCGGAAGGGACGGCAGCGCGGCGCCCCCTCTGGCAGCTCGTCCTGGCCGCAAGCTCCGTGACGGCGGCGGGCGTGGCCGTCATCGGGTTGCTCGTCGGCGGCGGCGACCCGGCCCGCTTCTACGGTGCCGACTGGTCGCAGGTGAGCTGGCCCGCCGTCGGGTCGATGCTCGTCGTCGTGTGCCTGCTCGGCGTGTGCCTGGTGCCGGTCGCCTACTGGGTGCTCCCGCCCCCGGTCAAGCGCGTGGGCGCAGCCTTCACGGCGATCGCGGTCATCGCCCCGCTCGGGCTCATCGCGCCCGGCATCGCGTATGGTGAGGGCAGCCCGGAGGATGTCCAGGCTGCCTTCGGGTACGTGCCCTCGGGGCTTCAGCAACTGTCGGGCACGTTCAGTGCTCCACTGGGTGACTACAACCTGCCGGTACCGTTCTTCGATGGAGCGAATGCGCCCTTGTGGCATGCGGCGATCGGCTACGAGATCACGGGTGTCATCGGCATCCTCGCGATCGGCCTGCTCGTGCTCGGTCTGGCACGCCTGCTGGCGGGCAGGGGCGCCAGGACCGATCGGGCAGGCAGCGCCGCGTGAGCATCCCGGACGTGGCGTCGATCAGCACGCCGACCCACCGGAACGGTGGACGCATCGGCTGGCTCGAACAGACCGTGGGTGGCATCACCACCTCGATCGAGCACGCCGTGTTCACCGAGCAGCTCGCGCGTCAGCCCGGCTACCTCCAGGCCCGTGATCCGCGCGCCAAGCTCGGCATGTTCCTGGCCCTCATCCTGGCCGCGAGCCTCACGGGATCGATCACAGTGCTGGCGGGGCTGTATCTCGTCGCTCTGGGAGCTGCACGCGCGAGCCGGATCCCCGCCGGCTACTTCGTGCAGCGTGTCTGGCTGGGGATCCCCCTCTTCGCGGGGGTCGTCGTGGTGCCCGCGCTCTTTCTCGTCCCGGGGCCTCGGCTCTTCGACGTGGCGCTCGGGCCGCTCCACCTCGCGCCATCGGTGCCGGGCATCGTCGGTGCGGTCATCCTCGTCGCGCGCGTGGGCGTCGATGTCTCGCTGGCGGTGCTGCTCGTCCTGACGACACCCTGGGCGGACATCCTGAAGAGCCTGCGGGCGCTGCGCGTACCGCAGGTCTTCGTCCTCGTCCTTTCCATGACGTACCGCTACATCTTCCTCTTCCTCCACACGGCGAACGGCATGCTCCAGGCGCGCAAGAGCAGGATCGTGGCGCGGACGAGCGGCGCCGAACAGCGGCGCTGGATCGGCGGGACGATGGGCAACCTCGTCGGGCGGGCCTTCAAGATGAGCAACGACGTGTATGCCGCGATGGTGGCGCGTGGCTTCACGGGCGAGGTGCGCGTCTACAGCACCTACCGCATGCGCCTGGCCGACTGGTTCGCCCTCGCGAGCGCGCTGGCGGTCGCCGTGATCGCGGTGCTGGCAGGACGCTTCGTCGGGTGAGCGAGGACGACGCGGTTCTCTACGCGCTCCGCCAGGTTCGCTATGTCTATCCAGGGGGGCACGTCGCGCTCGACGGGGTCGACCTGGAGCTCCGCACGGGCGAACAGGTGGCCCTGCTCGGTGCGAACGGGAGCGGCAAGTCCACGCTCCTCAAGCTCCTCGACGGGATCATCGCGCCGGGCGAGGGGACGCTGCGGGCCCTCGGTCGTGACGTCGCCGCGGTGGCCGCTGGGCAGGACGCGTTCCAGTTCCACCGCGAGGTGGGGCTGGTCTTCCAGGACCCCGACGTGCAGCTCTTCAGCGCGACTGTCCTGGACGATGTCGTGTTCGGTCCCCTGCAGCTTGGCCTGCCCCCCGAGGAGGTCAAGCGTCGCTGCGAAGACGCGCTGGCGTTGATGCGGATCGCTGATCTCGCGGGGAGGGCACCGTTCGAGCTCTCCGGGGGTGAGAAGAAACGGGCCGCCATCGCGTCAGTCCTGTCACTCGAGCCGCGCGTGGTCCTGCTGGACGAGCCGACGGCCTCCCTCGACCCGCGCACGAAGTGGGTGCTCGTCGATCTCATCGGTCGGCTCGCGGGCGAGGGCCGCACGCTCATTACCGCGACGCACGAACTGGACATCGTGCCGCGCATCGCCGATCGGGTGGTGGTGCTCGGGGAGGAGCGCCGCGTGCTGGCCGACGGCGCGCCTGCGGCGATCCTTGCCGACCGCGACCTGCTCGTGCGGGCCAACCTCATCCATGAGCACCTGCACGAGCACGGTGGACTGCGTCACGCGCACCTCCATCCGGTCGGCGTCGACCACCATGGCGAGAACGGGGCAGCGACGCACAGCTGAGCCCTCGACGGCCGCTGCAGCCTCTCCCTGGTGCTCCTGAGCGCGTGGTGCGGGTGGGCTTGCTGCACGCCGTTCAGCGTGTCGATTGGCCTTCGCCCGCCGCCGGCACACTCGCGCTGCCCCGGGTGCGCGAGACGGCCGCCTCGTACACGCGTTCGAACTGGGCGACCGTCTGCCGTCGGTCATGCCGGGCCGCGATCGCGCGACCTGCCTGCGCCATCTGGACGCGCCGCGTCGGATCGGCCGACAGCGCATCCAGGCTGCGGGCGAGGTCCTCCGGATCGCCGGGCTGGAAGAGCCTGCCGTTCCAGCCCGGCCGGACCAGTTCGGGGAGCGCCATCGCATCGGCCGCGATCACGGGCAATCCGACGGCCAGGGCCTGGAGCGTGGCGATGCTCTGGAGTTCGGCGTCGCCGGGCATGACGAAGAGGTCGGCGCCATCGAAGAGCGCGGGCAGCTCGGCATCGGGGACGAAGCCGAGGAGATGCACGCGCCCCGTCAGCCCGAGACGCTCGCGCAGCGCCCGGAGACGAGCCTCCTGGATGCCTCGGCCGGCGAGGAGCAGGTGGAGGCGCGCGTCGCGCACCCGCGCCATGGCCTCGACCAGCACCTCGACGCGCTTGTCGGGGTCGAGTCGCCCCACGTAGAGCGCCAGGCAGGCGTCCCGCTCGACACCCAGCGCGTGCAGGAGCTGCGGACGAGAGGCCCCACCGCGAGGATGGAACCGTTCCAGGTCGACACCGCAGGAGATGGCGAGCGCCTCCGAGACGACGCCGTTGCGCTGGAGAAGCGCCGCGGCAAAGCTGGTCGGCGCGGTCACCGTGTCGGCGGCGCGAAACG
>JBJKRK010000322.1:0-5868 GCA_046704705.1 Candidatus Limnocylindrales bacterium
CGGAGGTCGGACGCTGGATCGCCACGACCGTCGCGAGCGCGAACGGCCGTTCCGCTTCGGCCAGTTCCACCGCCCGGAGGAGGAGGGCAGCCGGCCGCCGGTCGGCTGCCCTCGTCGCGCGTTGCACGCTCACGTCGCGCTCGCCTGTGCGCCGCCGCCGGCCCCCCTCACCGGGCGATGCTCCCCTGCCGGCGGAGGCAGGGCGACACGACCGGCCGCGGGACATTGTTCGCCTGCCCGCAGGGTCCGCCTCACGGCGTGACTCCCTTCTCGTGCAGGATCGCCCACACCTTCGGCGGGGTGATCGGGATGTCGATGTGTCGCACGCCCAGGTGCCACAACGCGTCGACGACCGCGTTCGCGATCGCCGGCGGCGCCCCGACCGTGGCCGACTCGCCGACGCCCTTCGCGCCCAGCGGATGGTGCGGCGAAGGGGTGATCGTCTTGTCGGTCTCCCAGTGCGGCGTCTCGAGCGCCGTCGGCAGGAGGTAGTCGAGGAACGTGCCGGCCTGGTTGTTGCCGTTCTCGTCGTACGTGATCGCCTCGTACAGCGAGGGCGCCATGCCCATGGTCAAGCCGCCGTGGATCTGGCCGTCCACGATCATCGGGTTGATGATGTTGCCGCAGTCGTCGACCGCCACGAAGCGCCGGATCTTCACCTCGCCCGTGCCCTTGTCGATGTCGACGACGCAGATGTAGCTGCCGAAGGGGAAGGTCAGGTTCGGCGGATCGTAGTAGTCGACCGCCTCCAGCCCGGCCTCCATCCCCTGCGGATGGTTCGTGTACGCGGCGAAGGCGAGCTCCTGGATCGTCTTGAACCGGTCGGGCGAGCCCTTCACGCTCCACTTCCCGTTGGTCCACTCGAGGTCGTCCGGATTCGCCTCGAGCAGGTGTGCGGCGAGCAGGCGCGCCTTCTCGCGGATCTTGCGCGCGGCGACGGCGGTCGCGGCGCCTGCCGTGGGCGTCGAACGGCTGGCGTACGTTCCCAGGCCGTACGGCGCCGTGTCGGTGTCGCCCTCCTCGATCGTGATGTCGGTGGCAGGGATGCCCAGCTCTTCCGCGATGATCTGGGCAAAGGTGGTTTCGTGCCCCTGGCCCTGCGACTGGACGCCGAGTCGGGCGATGGCGGATCCCGTCGGGTGGACCCGGATCTCGCACGCGTCGAACATCTTGATGCCGAGGATGTCGAACGTGTGCGAGGGGCCGGCGCCGACGATTTCCGTGAAGCTGCTGATGCCGATTCCCATCAACTCGCCGCGGGCACGCCTCTCGGCCTGCTCCCTGCGCAGATCGTTGTAGCCGATGAGCTCCATCGCCTTGCGCAGCGCGGCGTGGTAGTTGCCGGAGTCGTACTCCCAGCCGGTGGCCGAGCGGTAGGGGAACTGCTCGGGCCGGATGAAGTTCTGCAGGCGGAACTCGGCCGGGTCGACGCCCAGCTGGTGCGCCATGATGTCGGTCATCCGCTCGATCGAGTGGACCGCCTCGGTGACCCGGAACGAGCAGCGGTAGGCCACGCCTCCCGGCGGCTTGTTGGTGTACACGCCGTCGACTTCGACGAAGGCGGCCGGCAGGTCGTACGAGCCGGTGATCACGTTGAAGAGCCCGGCGGGGAACTTCGACGGATCGGCCGCGGCGTCGCTGTAGCCGTGGTCGGCCACCGTCTTCACGCGCAGCCCGGTGAGCTTGCCGTCCTTCGTGCCACCCAGCTCGCAGTGGATGTGGTAGTCGCGGGCGAACGAGTCGGCCTGCAGGTTCTCCGAGCGGTCCTCGATCCACTTCACCGGGCGCCCGGTGGTGAGCGATGCGACGACCGCCAGCACGTAGCCCGGGTAGACCGGCACCTTGCCGCCGAAGCCGCCGCCGATGTCGTGGGTCTTGATGCGGATCTTGTGCTCGGGAATCTTCGACACCAGGCTGAACACGGTCCGGATCGCGTGCGGCGCCTGCGTGGTCATGTGCACGGTCAGGTGCTCGCGTACGGGATCCCAGTCGGCGATGCAGCCGCAGGTCTCGATCGACGACACGTGGATGCGGGGGATGTAGAGGTCCTCGCTGACCACCACGTCCGCCGCCGCGAGCGCTCGGTCGGCCGCGTCCTTGTCGCCCGACTCCCAGTGCCAGATGTGGTTGGTCTGCTTGTCGGGACCGCGGTCGGGGCGGAGCACGGGCGCGTCCGGCTCGAGGGCCTTGAACGGATCGACGACGACCGGCAGCGGCTCGTAGTCGACGAGCACGGCGGCGACCGCGTCGGCGGCTGCGTAGCGCGTCGTGGCGACGACGGCCGCGACCTCCTGCGACTGGTACATGACCGTGTCGGTCGGCAGCACCATCTGCTTGTCGCCGGCGAGGGTGGGCATCCAGTGGAGCCCGGCTTTCTCGAGGTCGGCGCCGGTGATGACGGCCAGCACGCCGGGGAGCTTCGTCGCCTCGGACGCGTCGATGCCCTTGATCCGGGCGTGCGCGTAGGGGCTGCGGACGATGTCCATCCAGAGCATGTTCGGGAGAACGACGTCCTCGATGTACTCGCCCTTGCCCCGGATGAAGCGGGGGTCCTCGCGGCGCTTCAGGGCGTGGCCCATACCCCCGACCTCGGGCGTGGTGGTGGGCGCCTGGGCGTGATACGTCTCGTGCATCTCGACCTACCTCGCCGCGACGCCGGCGGCCTCGGCCGGCTGCTCGGCAGCGCGCAGCTGCGCGGCCGCATCCTGGATGGCCTTGACGATGTTCACGTACCCGGTGCAGCGGCAGAGGTTGCCGCTGATCCCTTCGCGGATCTCCTGTTCGGTGGGATCGGGGTTCTGGGAGAGGAACCAGGAAGCCTCCATGATCATGCCCGGCGTGCAGAAGCCGCACTGCAGGCCGTGGTCGTCCCAGAACGCCTGCTGGAGCGGGTGGAGGGTGCCCGCCTGTTCCATCCCTTCGATGGTGCGGATCTCGGCGCCGCTCGCCTGCACGGCGAGCACCGTGCAGCTCTTCGCGCTCCTCCCGTCGAGGATGACGGTGCACGCGCCGCAGTGGCTCGTGTCGCAGCCAACGTGCGTCCCGGTCAGCCCGAGAACGTCGCGGATGAAGTGAACGAGCAGGAGGCGGGGCTCGACCTCAGCCTCATGGACCTCGCCGTTGACGGTGACGCGGACGTGTTGCGTATCCATGTGCCGCTCCCTATGCCTGCGCGTCGCCGCGCGCACGCGCGACCGCGCTGCGCAGCGCCCGGACGGTCATCTCCGCGGCCATCGCCCGCTTGTACTCGACTGGGCCGTGCGAGTCCGCTGCGGGGCGGCTCTGCGCCGCGGCAGCCTCGCCCGCCCGCCGGTACACCTCCTCCGAGGGCACCTGCCCGACCAGTACGGACTCCGCCTCGCTTGCCTCGAAGGCGGTCTCCGCGACGGCTGTGAGGGCGACGCCGGCATCCTCGATCGCGCCGGAGGCGCCGAGCCGGATGCGCACCGCGGCGGCGGCCGTGGCGAAGTCGCCCGCCTTGCGCTCGATCTTCATGTAGGCGCCACCGGTGTGCGGGCCACGTCGTGGCAGCCGCACCTCGGTGAGCAACTCCGTCGGCTCGATGGCGGTGACGAAGGTGTCGAGGAAGAACTCCCGGGCGGGGATCACCCGCTCGCCCTCGAGGCTGCGGCAGACGAGCGAGGCCCCCGCGGCGATCAGGACGGCCGGCCAGTCGGCCGAGGGGTCCGCATGGGCGCAGGACCCGCCTATGGTGCCCCAGTTGCGGACCTGCGGATCGCCGATGCCACCCGAGGCGTCGTGCAACAGCGGGTAACGCGCAACGACGATCGGGTGCTCGTGGATCTGGCGGTGGGTGGCCCGAGCGCCGATGCGCAGCTCGGTGTCCGTCTCGACGATCGCATCGAGGCCGTCGAGATCGCGGATGTCGACCAGCAGGCCCGGCTGCGCCAGGCGGAGCTTCAGCAACGGGATCAGGCTGTAGCCACCGGAGAGGACCTTGGCCTCCCCCTCGCGGTCCTTCAGGATCCGGAGCGCGTCCTGCACTCCCGGCGGACGCACATAGTCGAACTGTGCTGGGATCATCGCCGAGCCGTTCCTCCTTTCCCGGTCCTGCGCGCCTGCGCAGCGTGAAGAGGGCCGCCCGCAACGAGGCGGGCGTGGCCAGCACCCCCGCTCGTTCGTACGCCCGGGAAAGCCTCGGCGCCACGATGGAAGGGACGCGCGTGGTCGCCCGAGGCGAGGAACGACAGCGCGAAGCCTAGTCGCCGGTCGTTGATCGGTCAATCGGCCCGCGGATCAGGCCTCGGCGGATCAGGCCGCCAATCGGCGCGCGGGTCAATCGGCCCGCGGATCAGGCTGCCCGCGGCTCCCAGTGCACGATACCGATCCGCGGCGGCAGCGCATCGCGCAGCCCCACACGGTCGGCCTGCACGACGACCTGCGCGTGCAGGAGTTCTCGGAAGCGGCGGTCCTTTGCGCTCCCCGGCTCCAGCCAGAGCTGGCGTCGGATGAACCCGGCGAGCGCCTCCTCGTCGGGGAACCCGCGCGGGGCCTGCTCGAGCATCGTCACCTCGCACCGGCGTCCACGTGCCGCGAGCAGTTCGAGCAGCTCGGGGAGCGCCGGCAGCGTGACCCTCGCCTCGCCGTGGATCGGCGGCCAGAACCGCTCCGCGATCCACGCGGGCTGGCGCTCCGTCATCACCGCCACGCAGAGGCGCCGCGCGGCCAGCTCCATCCCATCGAGGAATAGGCCGATCCCCTCCGTGTCGTGGCCGACGTTGGCGATCAGGCTCACGTCGGCGACGGGAGCATCTTCGCGCCCCGGATCGAGCGGCCAGCGCGACTCGATCGTTCGGACGTTCGCGATCCCTGCGGTCGCCGCCTGTTCCCGCAGGGCGGCAAGCATCCCGGCCGAAGGATCGAGCGCGATCACCTGACCTGCCAGCAGCGCGATGGGGAGCGCGAAGCGGCCGGCGCCGGCGCCGATGTCGAGCCAGGTCTCCCCGGGCCGGACGAGCGAGCGCAGGACATCCAGGACGGGATCGTTAATGCGGCGAGGGTCGGCGCGGAACATCCCCGTGACTGGCGCGTAGAAGTCGGTCGGGTCGGGCGCCTCGCGGAACCGGTCGACCTGCTCGCGGTTCGCCCGCACCCGGAGCCCCCAGGCGAGGGCCGCAAGGTCGGCAGGGGTGTCCACATCGGGGTTGGCGCCCGGCACCGGGACCTCGCGCACCAGTTCCGGGTGTCGCGCGAGCACAGGACCGAGGCCCCGATCCCCCGTGGCCTCCTCCACGATGGGCCAGCAGCGCCGCAGGAGCAGCACCGGATTGGGCCCGCCGCCGTCAGCGTAGCGTGGCAGGAAGGCACACGGTCCCGCGGGATCGCCCGCCGTGCTCGAGGCGGCGGCGAGCAGTGCCTGGAGCACTTCGGGCTGCACGAGCGGCTGGTCGCCGAGGAGGAGCAGCGCCGCCTGCGTCGTCTGGCCCAGGGCCGCCATGCCGACGCGCAGCGAGCTGGAGAGCCCCGCCGCTGGATCCGGGTTGCGGACGACCCGTTCACCGCGCCAGGAGATGGCGGCCTCGATCTCGTCCGCGGCTGGCCCGAGCACGACCACGGTCTCCGCCGGAGCGGCGGCCGCGAGCGCGTCCAGTACGTGCTGGAGGATCGGGCGGTCGATCAGCCTGGCGATCGGCTTCACGCCCCCGAAGCGAGACGCCTCCCCCGCGGCAAGGACGACGGCGCCGACCGCCCGAGCGCCCACCGCCCGAGCGCCCAGCGTGGGCGGCGACGTCCGACGCCCGCCGGGAACGGGGACCCCGCCGCTCACCGGGTGGCCGCCGCCGTGACGCCGTCCGCTCGCTCAGCCGACTCCCGAGCCGCGGCCAGCTCCCGCATCGGCCGGCCGCG